>CACXED010000350.1 GCA_902766575.1 uncultured Ruminococcus sp.
CCCGGCAAAGGAGTTATAGACTGGTATAAAGCAGCCGAGCACCGCCGCGGCAAGCAGCAGGTCGAAAAAGGTCAGCGGCAGCTTTGAAGCCGCGGTGAAGGCGTTCGCTTCGGGAGTTGTGCCGTAGGCGTTCGCCTGAAGCACGCTTCGGAGCATACCGAGCAGCTTGGCGATCACCGTCGCGCCCATCATCACCGCAATGGTTTTGACGCCCTTTTTATCTGATTTGTTCCCGGATCTCATGGATTTTCCTCTTTTTTATCAAAGCCCACGCCCTTACCGCCGAGCAGATCGGGACGGGCCTCGAGGGTCTTTTTCAGCGCCTGCTCCCGCCGCCATCGCTCGATATTCGCGTGATGGCCGGACAGCAGCACCTCGGGAACCTTTCTGCCCATGAAATCGACCGGGCGCGTGTACTGCGGATATTCGAGCATACCCGAGGCGATGCTCTCGCCTCTCCAGCAGTCCTCGTTAGCGAGCACGCCGTCAAGCATTCTCGACACGCAGTCGACCAGCACGCAGGCGGGCAGCTCTCCTCCGGTCAGCACGTAGTCGCCGATGGACAGCTCCTCGTCGACGATCTCCTCGATTATGCGCTCGTCCACGCCCTCGTAGTGACCGCAGAGCAGAATGATATTGTCGTATCCGGTGAGCTCGTAAGCCTTTTTCTGGGTCAGCACCTTTCCGCGCGGCGACATATAGATAACGCGCCGTCTGACCGGCTCGGAGCGGCTCTTGTCGGCTTCGAGCTGACTTTCGAGGATAGCTTTGTAGCAGTCGTAGATAGGCACGGGGCTCATGAGCATACCCATCCCGCCGCCGTATGGCGTGTCGTCGACGCGGTGATGCTTGTCCTTTGAGTAGCTTCGGATGTTGTGCGAGTGGATCTCGACGTGACCGGCGTTCTGCGCCCTGCCGATGATGCTCGAGCCGAGGACCGAATCGACCACGTCGGGAAAAAGCGTCATTATGTCAAATCTCATTTGTTCTTCCCGCCGTCAGCCTCGTCGTCGACCACGATCTCAATATTCTCCGCGCCGCCGTCGAACATTCCGGGTATGGGTCGGAGATAGACGCCGGTTTCGTCGATATGCCCGATGAACTCCTCGACCGCCGGGACAAGCACCTCGCCGCTCTTGGTCGTCACCGAGAAAAGATCGGACGCCGGGCTCTCGATGAGGTCGGCGAGCACTCCGAGCCGCTCGCCGGTTCTCTCGTCAAAGACGGCGAGCCCGATTATATCGGCTACGAAAACTCTGTCGTCGCCTATCTCCATATCGTCGCGGTCGGCATAGACGACGCGGTTTTTGAGCAGCCCCGCGCCCTCGACCGTGTCGACCCCGTCGAAGTAAACGAGCGCGCAGCCCTTGTGAACCGACGCTTTGACGACGTGCAGCGGCAGGAACTCGTCCTTTTTCTTATAGTACATGACCGGAAGCCCGCAGAGCACCTCGGGCGAATCGCACCAGGATTCGATCTTGACCGCTCCTTTGACTCCGTGAGTGTTTATTATCTTACCACATTCAAGGTATTTTTCCATTACAATATCTCCATGTTATCTGCAATATTCAGCTGATTATAAAAGTGCGGTTATAAAATCGCCCGCAGGGCGATATATAATTAAAATGCGTCGCTGAGGCGGCTCTGCCGCCTCAAAAGACACCTTTAAGGCGGCGATAGGTCGCCGCCCATCGGGCTGCGGCAGCCCGATGAACCCCGCCGCAGCGGATTTCAATTGCAAAACGTAGTTTTGCAATTGGCTTATCTGCAATATTTATATTGTAGCACATTTTCCCTGCAATTACAAGTTCTTTTGAAATTTAATTTATTGTACACAAATTCGCAGGTCAAAAAACGGCATAAATTTCCCGAAAGCCTTGACAAACAGGATATTTATCTGTATAATCTAAGGTGATATCTAAAATCAGAAAGGATACCGATATGGAAAAACAGTATCGTAAAGTCAAAAAATATCTGGAGATAGTCGGCTCGCAGCGTCTCAGCCACGTCGTCGACGTTCAGGATATAACCATCTGCCCCTGCGGATATAAGGAGAGCAACACTCCGCCCGCGCTCTCGGAGTTCAGGCCCTTTACTCCCGGCGGAGTCTGGGGAAGCGGCTGGGACACGCACGCTTGGTTCCACTTTGAGCTCAATATCCCCGAGGAGATGCGAAACAGGCCGCTGCGGCTCATCGCCAAGACCGACCGCTCGGGCTGGGACGCGGACAACCCTCAGTTCATCGCCTACATAGACGGCGTTATGCGTCAGGGACTCGACACCAACCACACCTACGTTGCGCTCGACGGCTCGGCTCACCATGACGTATATATCTACGCCTACACCGGGCCGAAGATCTCCGAGACCCGCTTCTTTGCCCAGATAGCCAACGTCAACGAGGACGCGGATCAGCTCTGGTTCGACCTGATAGTTCCGTTCCAGATGCTCGACTATCTGAATCCCAACTCTCAGGAGTACGCAGAGATCCTGCGCCATCTCGACGCGGCGGTCTCGAAGCTCGATCTCTTTGAGGTCGGCAGCACCGATTTCTTCGAGTCGGTCAAGCTCGCCAGAGCCTATATGAACGACGAGTTCTACGGCGGCTTCTGCTCCACCGAGCGCGGAAACGATTCGCCGACGACAATCGGAATCGGTCACACCCATATCGACTGCGCGTGGAAGTGGACGCTGAAGCAGACCCGCGAAAAGGTTCAGCGCTCCTTCTCGACCGTGCTCGAGCTGATGGACAGATATCCCGAGTATAAGTTCATGTCGAGCCAGGCTCTCCTCTACAAGGATCTCAAGGAGGAAGCTCCCGAGGTCTACGAGCGCGTAAAGCAGCGCATAAAGGACGGTCGCTGGGAGTGCGAGGGCGCGATGTGGGTCGAGGCCGACTGCAACCTCACCTCGGGCGAGAGCCTTGTCAGACAGGTAATGTACGGCAAGCGCTTCTTCAAGAACGAGTTCGGCGTAGAGAATCACATTCTCTGGCTGCCCGACGTGTTCGGCTACTCGGCGGCTCTCCCGCAGATTCTGAGAAAGAGCGGCGTTGACTGGTTCGTCACCTCGAAGATCAGCTGGAACGAGACGAATATGATGCCCTACGACACTTTCTCGTGGAAGGGCATCGACGGCACGGCTATCAATACCTACTTCCTGACCGCTCAGGATCAGGGACGCGGAGCTCCGGCGCGCTACACGACATATGTCGCCAACACCGGCTCCAAGATGATCGCCGGTACATGGAACCGCTATCAGCAGAAGAACCTCAACAACGAGGCGATAGTCACGTTCGGCTTCGGCGACGGCGGAGGAGGACCTACCGCCGAGCACCTCGAAATGGGTCGACGCACTGCCAAGGGTATCCCCGGCGCTCCGATATTCAAGATAGACTTCGCCGGAAACTTCCTCGACCGTCTCGAAAAGAAGATCGAGAACAATCCGCTCCTTCCCGAGTGGCAGGGCGAGCTCTACCTCGAATTCCATCGCGGAACCTACACCTCTATCTCGAAGAACAAGCGCAACAACCGTCAGTCCGAGTTCCTCTACCTCGACGCGGAGCTCATGGCGAGCGTCGACAAGGCGCTCTGCGGCAAGCCTTTCCCGAAGTCGAAGCTCCACGATGGCTGGGAAATGATACTCACCAACCAGTTCCACGACATAATCCCCGGCTCGTCGATAAAAGAGGTCTACGACCAGTGCGACATCGACTATAAGATCATTAAGGACAAGGCGAACGGCATCATCGGCGATGCAAAGTCCGACCTCGCGTCAAAGTTAGACGCAAAGGGCGGTTATGTGGTTTTCAACCCGCACTCCTTTACCGGAAGCGGAGCGGTCGTCGTCGACGGCGAGACGGTTCTCGTCGACGATATGCCGTCCAAGGGCTATAAGCTCACAAACGGGTTCAGACGCGGAAATCATATCTCGATCGACGGTCATCGCGTCGAGACCGACTGCTTTGTCGTCACCTTTGACGAGTTCTGGCAGATCACCTCTATCTACGACAAGAAGAACGACCGCGAGGTCATAAAGCCCGGCGCGATCGCCAACGAAATCAGGCTCTTTGCCGACCATCCCGATATCTATGACGCGTGGGAGTGGCAGCCCTACTCTATCGACAGCTACAAGACGCTCACCTCGCTCGAGTCGGTCGAGCTCGTGAACGACGGCGCGAGACGCGGTATAAAGCTCGTACGTCCCTTTATGCAGTCGAAGATCACTCAGACCATCTGGTTCTGGGACGATATCGCTAAGATCGACTTCGACACCGTCGCCGACTGGCATCAGCATCACATCATGGTCAAGGCGGCGTTCCCGGTCGATATCAACTCCGACAAGGCTACCTACGAAATCCAGTTCGGCACCATCGAGCGCCCGACCCACAAGAACACCAGCTGGGACAAGGCGAAGTTCGAGGTCTGCGCTCAGAAGTACGCCGATCTCTCCGAGGGCGGCTACGGCGTTTCGATAATCAACGACTGCAAGTACGGTCACGATATCCACAACGGAACAATCATGCTCTCGCTGTTCAAGTCGGCGACCGACCCGAATCCCGAGGCTGATCAGGGTGAGATACCCTTTGTCTACTCGCTCTGCCCGCACGCAGGCAGCCTCTCCGAGTCCGAAACCGCAAAGTTAGCGTACTATCTCAACTACCCGATGACCGCAGTTAAGGCGACCGGAGACAGGAGTGTCATTCCCGAGCGCTTCTCGGCAGTCACACTCGACCGCCCGAACGTCATCTGCGAGACGATCAAGGAGTCCGAGGACGGAAACGACACGATACTCCGTCTCTACGAGTATAAGAACACCAAGTCTCACCTCACCGTGAAGCCGGGCTTCGCCTTCGAGAAGGCATATCTCTGCGACCTGATGGAGAACGAGCTCTCCGAGCTTCCGGTCTCGGACGGCGAGATAAAGACCGACATCGGCGG
>CACXED010000351.1 GCA_902766575.1 uncultured Ruminococcus sp.
AGCTCCGACGCGATATCGACATCCGGAAAATGGTCTCTGAGGATATCCGTGAGCTTCGCTATGTCAACTACGACGGCGCGCCGACGACTATCGGGCTCAACACGCTCGACGAGGTGCTTGAGCATCTCAAGGGACGCTGCTTTATCAACATCGACAAGTTCGGAGACAATCCCGCTGAGATCATCGAAAAGGTCAAGCGCCACGATATGAAGGATCAGATAATCCTCAAATGCGCGCCGAATCCCGAGCAGCTCGCGATAATTGAAAAATATGCCCACGATATCCAGTTCCTGCCGGTAATTTCGGCTGACAACGGCATCCACGAGGAGCTCAAACATCGCGACATCAACTACATAGGCTCGGAGCTGCTGTTCAAGACCGAGGACGACGAATGCGGCAGGCAGGAATACCGCGATATGCTCCGCCGGGACGGCAAGCTCTGCTGGGTGAACTCGATAGTCTATGACTACAGGGCTGTGCTCTCGGCGGGACATTCGGACGACACGGCGCTCTCGGGCGACCCGGAGTTCGGCTGGGGCTGGTGCGCCGACAACTTTGATATTATCCAGACCGACTGGGTACTGGCGCTCTCGGATTATCTCCGAAAGACCGGCAGAAGATGACCCTCCCTATTTGAAAGGATTTGATTTTAATGAAAAAATTAGCAGTCATCGGCGTCGGAAACATGGCGTCGGCGATAATCGGCGGAATACTTAATTCCGGTCTCGGAAAAGCCTCGGAGCTGCGTCTGTTTGACCGTAAGCCCGAAAAGCTCGCGCCCTTTACCGAAAAGGGAGCCTACGCCGCTTCCGGTATCGCCGACGCGGTCGACGGAGCCGACTTCATACTCCTGTCGGTAAAGCCGCAAAACCTCACCGAGGTGCTCGGAGAGCTTAAGGAGACCGAGCTTTCCGGCAAAACCTTTATCTCGATCTGCGCCGGAGTTTCGACGTCGATCATCGAAAAGAAGCTCGGACGCGCCGTACCGGTCGTCCGCGTCATGCCGAACACCCCGCTCCAGATCGGACTCGGAGTCTCGGCGCTCGCTAAAAACGCCGATGTCAGCGACGAGGCCTTCGACTTCGCCTGCTCGGTCTTTGAGTCGTCGGGAATGGTGTTAAAGCTCGACGAGAGCGCGATGAACGCGATAATCAGCGTCAACGGCAGCTCGCCCGCATACTTCTATTACTTCATCGATGCGATGTGCAAGTCGGCTAAAGCTCAGGGGCTCGACTGCGACGGAATAGTCGAAGCGGTCTGCCGGACGGTGATCGGCTCGGCGGAGATGCTGATGCGCTCGGGAAAAACTCCCGAGGAGCTGATACGCGCCGTCACGTCGCCGAAAGGCACGACCGAGCGCGCGATGAACGTGCTGTTCGACGCCGACGTCGCCGGTACCATCGACAAGGCGATGCGCGCCTGCACCGACCGCGCCGCCGAGATGGCTCGGGAGCTCGAAGCCGAATAATCTTATAGCGGTATAATTCCGGAATATTCCGCATCCTGTCCGAATAAGCTGTAACAAAAAAGCCCGGAGGATGAAAATGGATAATCGGAATCTGCCGTACAAGCCTCAAAGCGGCGACAAGCGGATCGTTCTGCTCGCCGCCTCGGCGCTGCTGATATTCGGCGGCTTTATCGGATGCGCGGTCTACAGACTGCTCGGAATCGGCGAGAGCGAGCTCTACGATAAGCTCATCGAACGCTATTTTCTGGCGCTGTTCTATAAATGCTCGTCGGCGCTCGACGTGCTCTATGTCGTTATCGGCTGCTTTATTCACGAAGTGGCGGCGATAGCGGCGGTTTTTCTCGGAGGGTTCACGCTCTTTACCGGGATTGTGAGCGGCGCGGCTCTGCTCTGGAGAGGGATACTGTTCGGATTCGCGCTGTCGATGCTCCAGTTCTCGTCGAAATCGGGGCTGCTGCTCGACTCGATCTGCTTTCTCGGAGCAAAATTCGCGATCTCGATGCTGCTGGCTATTATGGCAGCCGAGGCGTTCTGTCATTTCTACCCCAAGCGCCGTCCCGAGCTCGGCTCCGCGGCGACGAAAAGCTATATTCTGGTGTTTCTGAGGATAAGCGGACTGGTGTTTGCCAACGTCTGCGGTATGCTCTTTCTCATTTATGTTTATATCTGAAAGGAATAGTCATATAGATGAAAATATTCGGAAAAGAGATCAAGCTCTTTAACTACACGCTCGAAGGAAAGGGCGTAAAAAAGGAGCCGGAGGGTCCGAAAAACCTTAAGAATTTCTTCAAATATTTCGGCTCGAAGTTCACTCGGCTTGTGACTGTGAATATGTATTACATCCTCGGAAATTTCCCGATCCTGTTTGCGATGCTGGCGATGTCGGGCAATCTTGACCGCGACTCCTTTGCTCCGGCGTACAAGCTGTTCGCGCCGGTCTACGGAATAATGAAGCACACCCAGTCTCCGGCGACCGCAGTGCTGTTCGGACTTTTCGGAACGCAGGCGGAGATCGGCTTCCAGACGGTCTTTACAAAAATCGCGTGGGGACTCTCGCTTTTGGTGCTGTTCACCTTTGGATTCGTCAACGTCGGAACGACCTATATCATCCGCAATATGATCAAGGGCGAGCCGATCTTTATGTGGGACGACTTCTGGTACGCTATCAAGCGCAACTGGCGTCAGGGACTGATCATGGGCATGCTTGACCTTGTGTTCTCGGTGCTGATAGTCTACGACATCACGTTCTTCTACTTCAACATCTCCTACAACACGGTTTCGTCGGGACTGATGAACTTTATGTTCTACGCGAGCCTGCTGATGGCGCTTATATGGTTCTGGATGCGGTTCTACATCTATATCCTGATGATTACCTTTGACCTCTCGATATTCAAGATTCTGAAGAACTCGCTGATCTTCTCGATAATCGGCTTCAAGCGGAATATAATGGCGACGCTCGGGATCGCGGCGATGCTGCTGATCACCTATACGCTGATGCTGCTGTTCCTGCCGATCGGAATCATAGTGCCGTTTGTGCTGCTGTTTGCCGACTGCTCGTTCATGGCGTGCTACGCGGCGTTCCCGAAGATCAAGGAGATCATGATAGACCCCTACTACAAGGAGCCCGAGCCGGTCGAAAAAGAGGAGCCGATCTTCCACGATCTCGGCTGAACCGAGCGCCGGGTATCGGAACGGAAAATTTCCGGAAGGCGGAACATTTTCAGGGTTTATGCGTCTAAGTGTATGAATAACAAAAATCTACCACGGAGGCGCAGTCATGAAAAAGCTCTGTCCCTTATGTTTATCGTTTATCCTCGCAGCGGTCGTTCTGTTTTCCTGCGGCGAGTCTGTCGGAACGCCGGATACGAAATCAGATCCAACCGATGCGCCCGAAACGGCTGCGCTGACCGAAATACCGACGACAGCCGCTCCGGAATCAACTCAGGCTCCGGAGGAAGAACTGACGGTGCTGTTCTTTGAGGACGACGTCCTGTCTGTCAGCAGAGCCGGAAACAAATTCTCCTATCACAAACTGCCGAACGGCAGAACCTACAGCTTTGAGCTGCCCTCCGACCGGAACTATACCGACGTGCAGGTAATAGTCGGCGGCGACGGCACGCATTATTTAGTGGCGGCTGACGATACCGGCTCCTGCGGCATCACCGAGCTTGGCGGCAGGAACAGCATCGACGAGTTCGACCCGAGCTATCTTGAGGTTGACGGCAGACGCTTCTGCTTCCGCTCGAATCTGCTGAAAACTACGGTTATCGACAAAGACGGTAAGCTCCTCGGAATCTACAGCGGTAAGTTCATGTCCTTTGAGCTCTCAGGCGGCTCAGCCGTGATAAACTATTTCGAGCGTTATCTCGGCGGCGACAAGACTGAAATATACGCCCTGCATCTCTGCGACCCCGAGACGCTCAAGCCGCTTGTCTTTGAAAATGACAGCTCCTTCCGGGTATTCGGCAATTATCAGGTTAAAGAAGGCTTGCTGTATTTAATCGATAATATTTCCATGACACTGTTCAACGGCAAAGAGGTCATCTCTAACAGAAGCGACAGGATCATCTATCAGGACGAGGATTATTACCTCGTCAGCAGAAATTATATAAGTCTCCTGCTCTACGACAAAGAGCTGAATCTGCTCTGCGACTGGGGCTATGTGGGATCCGGCAAGACGGAGGTTACCCGAGAAGGAGACGCTCTGACAATTGCACTCAACAATTTTAATCTGACCTATCCGACCGTAGATATCAACATCGGAGAGACCTTCTATGAGACCGACAGATTCAGAATTATCCGCGACGGCAGCGACTGGTATCTCAAGACCGAAAACCGGAATTATCTGGTTCGGTTCGACGTTCAGTCCGAGTCCGAGCCTGTTGTCGGCTATAAAAAATATTCCGATATTAACTCGCATTATTACTTCTTCTGGAAGGATGCTTCCAAAGCGGCGGAGGTTTCGGTATATGACGGCGGCGTCAGCTATTACTTCACTCCGCAGCTTGAAAAAAAATATGACTGGAACAGATACGAAGTATTCAACCTGGGCTGTTTCGCTTATATTTTTGATGAAAACGGCGAGCTTGCACTGTTCGATGTGGGAATCTTCGAGGTAAAGAATAACTTTTTGACCGTCTATTGGCCCGCCGACGGCGGAGATATGAGTAAAACCTACTACAGACCCGACTTAACGCCGCTGACCGACGAGCCGTTCTTCACGCCCTGCGATTCTCCCGCAGGATACGAGGGCGGAGTCATGGGCATTATCGGAAAGCATTTTGAAGTCTTTGACGCCGACGGCAATCTTGTAAAAAAGAGCCGTGATTTCGACAGAGCGATGCTCTGTGCCGGAGGTTACACGCTCGCACTCGACGGCGAAAAGCTTAAGCTCTTTGATATAGACGAAAACGAGGTTGCGATTTTTGAGGATTATTATCCCGGACTGTGTTTCCACCCAATGATCTCTGGCTATTACAAAAAGGAAGCGACCGACAAATATCCTGCCGGATATTACTTCGTTTTTGAAGATAACTCGGTCACGGATAAAGACAATAATTACCTCAGCGTCGAATTTTACTACGATCCCGAGACCGGAGAAACCGGTACTGTTAAGGATTACAGTTCCTTCGCCTACGCAAAGCCGGTGCTCTACCTCTATCCCGAAAAAACGACCGATGTCACCGTGAAATTCGAACACCCCGAGCGGCTGACTACCGTCTATCCCGCCTACAACGACGGCTGGACTGTAATAGCGTCGCCAGACGGAAATCTCTTTGACGGGCGCAGAAATTACTACGCGCTCTACTGGGAGGAGAGCTCGAACTTTGAGCCCGACTTTTCCGAGGGCTTCCTCGTCGAGGACAATTATTCGGAGTTCCTCGAGGATAAGCTCGACGAAATCGGACTTTCCGAGCGCGAGGCGAACGAGTTCATCATGTACTGGCTGCCGATCCTCGAGAAAAACAAGAAATCGCTCGTTTACTTCGAGCTGACCGAGAGCCGCGAAGCCGGAAATGCGCTCCACATCACGCCCGAGCCCGACTCGCTGCTCAGAGTCGCGATCCATATAAAGAAGGCTGACGGTACCGAGAATATCTCCGAACAGAAGCTCGAGCACTTTGATCGCGCCGGATTCACCGCTGTCGAATGGGGCGGGGCAGTTCACTGAAGCAGGAAAAAAAATCCTTAACGAGGAGTTAAGAATATGAAAAAGATAGCACTATTACTGTTGATTGCAGCGCTGCTGACCTCGCCGCTTGCGGGATGCAGCTCGGGAAAGCCGTCGGACGACACGTCGGGCGACACCAATCGCGTCGTCGCTCCCGACGATCCGGAGACCGAGAAGCGCCCGACCACTCAAAAAGCCGACGATACCTCAGGCGGCTCAGAGGACACTAAGCCGACGCCGGTAACGACCTCCGCGCCGATCTCGGATACGGTCGAGAGCTCG
>CACXED010000352.1 GCA_902766575.1 uncultured Ruminococcus sp.
ATAGGCGAGATCGAATCAATAACCCGGCTTTCAGCCGGAACCCTACGATACTGGGAGGAGCGCGGGCTTGTCAGCTTCGGACGCTCCGAAAACTCTTACCGCGACATTCCCGACGAAACGATCGCGCTTCTCGAGAAGATCAAGCTCTTTCGACGGCTCGGAGTCGCGATAGCCGACATCAAGCTCTGGCGCGACAACATCATCAGCGAGCGCGAGCTGCTCGCCGCGCGAAAGCTGAAGCTTGAGGAGGACAGCCGCTCGAACCTCGATCAGCGAAAATTATGCGAGGAGCTGCTCGGCGGATTTTCAGACCCCTCGGACAACCGCGATATTTTCTTCACCGAAATACCCGAGCGCCACGGAAAGCTCTCGCTCGGCGTCGATATCGGCACTACCTCGGTGTCGGCAAAGCTCGTATCGCTCGAGAGCGGAGAAGCGCTCCACACCTACACGCTCGAGCATCGCGCCGCAATTCTGCCGGGGGACGAATCTGCTGACGCAGAAGCAGCGGCGCCCGACGCGTTCGCCGCAGACGCAGAAAAGCTGCTCGACCTTTCGCTCGGGCTTGTGAGATCGGCGGTCGATTCCTTTCCCGAGATAGTCGCCGTCGGCTTCACGGGGCAGATGCACGGCATTGTCTGCCTCGACGAGAGCGGAAATATCCTGTCGCCGCTCTTTACATGGCAGAATCAGTTCGGACAGAGAAAGCTCGGGAGCGAGACTGTCTGCGAAAAAATCGCCCGGCTGACCTCTTGGAATATCCCGACCGGATACGGACTCACAACATATTTTGCGCTGAAGGAATCCGGCGCGCTCCCGGAGGGGACGCGATATATCACGACGATCGCCGACCTTGCGGTAATGAAGCTGTGCAATCTCAAAAAGCCGGTTTCGCATCCGACAAACGCCGCTTCGCTCGGATTGTTCGACATTGGTGCGCAATGCTTTGACAAATCCGCGCTGGACGCGCTCGGAATCGACCCGGGTATTCTTCCCGAAATCGCAGTTGACTTTGAAGCGGTCGGCGAATATCGCGGCATAAAGGTTCCGGCGGCGATCGGAGACAACCAGGCGGGAGTATTCGGCTCGCTCTCGGGCGACAGAGACCTGTTATTGAACATCGGAACGAGCGGTCAGGTGAGCTTTGCGAGCGGCTCTCCCTCGCTCACGACCGACGATCCCTGCTGCGAGGTCAGACCCTACTTCGCCGGGAAATATCTGCACTCGGGCTCAACGCTCTGCGGAGGACGCGCATATTCGATGCTCGCCGACCTTGTGTCTGAAATCTTAGGCAGCTTCGGAGCCGGTCAGCCGCGAGAGAAAATATACTCAGTCCTCAACGAATCGGCAAATCACGCCAAAGGCAGGCTCTCCGTTTCTACCCGTTTCTCGGGGACGAGAAAAGACCCGTCAGCGACCGGCTCGATTTCGGGAATAACGACCTCGAATCTGAATACGGCCGAGCTCGCATACGGATTCTTATACGGAATGGTCGGCGAGCTCAAGGAGCTGTTCTGCGAGATGGCTGACAGCGCTGAGACCCAAAAAACGCGCCTGATCGTCTCGGGCAACGCAATGCGAAAGAATCCCGCGCTCAGAAAGCTCGCGGGCGAGATGTTCGGCTGCGAGCCGCTGGTTCCGGTACAGACCGAGGAAGCGGCGTTCGGAGCGGCGCTCTGGGCTGCGATATCGGCAGGGGCAATTGATCCCGACAGGGCAAAAACACTCATTTTATATGGAGGAAACGAGAAATGACTATAACCTTCAAAGCGGCTCCCGGCTCGGCGGTGATCGGGAACAGAGAAAATACCGCAATCAGAATCACGCTCGGCGATACGCTTCGAGCCGAGCTTTTCTACGATTTCAACGAAGCGCCGCTCGTGCTGAACGCTCCGGTAAAGCCGGGCGATAAAATCGAGCTTGTTATCGGTAACTGCCGCGACGAGCTCTGGGTCAACGATCGGCTGTATGACGAGGAATGGTGCTGCGGTCAGCTTCTGCCCGGCAGGGAGGTCTCGGGCAGCATAGCGCCCGAAATAACCGAATCCGACGCTGTCCATACGCCCGAGCCGCTGAAAATTGGCGTAGGGCTTGATGAGCTGCGCGGCTATGGCGTGAACGTCGGCGACTGTATGCCCTATGCGGACGATGAGAGATTCCATATCTTCTGGCTCTACGATCGACATCATCACCACAGCAAATGGGGACTCGGCGCGCATCAGTGGGCTCACGCCTCGTCGGAGGATCTGATTCACTGGGACGAGCACCCGATGGCAGTCGCGATAACCGATCCGCTCGAGGGCTCGATCTGCACCGGCTCGGTCATACACGCCGAGGACGGCTGGCGGGCTTGGTACACGGTGAGAATGTCCGACCGCAGTCCGGCAAGAGTGAGCTGCGCCGTCTCGGCTGACAATTATGTATACAGCAAGACCGGCGAATATTTCGTGCTGCCCGAGCGATATCACAGACCGAGCGCCCGCGACCCGAAAGCGGTGTTCTATGACGGAAAATATCATCTGATCCTGACGACCACCGAGCTTTCGAGCGGCAGGGGATGCCTTGCGCATCTTGTCTCGGATCACCCGGATATGAGGGATTTCAATGACCTCGGGCCGCTGCTCATATGGGAGGACGGAAATCAGCCCGAATGTCCCGACTGGTTCGAGATGGGAGGATATTATTATCTTGTCTGGTCGATCGGAGGCAGGGCTCGCTATGCGTATTCGGTCGATCCGTTCGGCGAGAGCGGCTGGACTATCCCGGAGGACAATATTCTTGACTGCGGGAGCGTGCCGAA
This sequence comes from uncultured Ruminococcus sp., assembly GCA_902766575.1. GTDB lineage: Bacteria > Bacillota > Clostridia > Oscillospirales > CAG-272 > Flemingiibacterium. Next base: position 2,801 of record CACXED010000352.1, read on the forward strand.
ATCGGCTATGGCGCCGTCCGGCAAGTGGAAAGGCGAGCGCATATTTGTCGGCTTTGAATCAGAGGGCGGCTATGCCGGACACTTTGTGACAAAGCGCGCCGAGCAGACAGCCGACGGTCGGCTGAAGCTCCATCTCATTGAGCCAATGCAGATATAAAAGTGCAGTATCCTTTTGGAAAAACAACGGCGCAGCTGTGGTCGGCAAAACGACTTGCTTCACAGCTGCGCTCATTATTTTTGAATGACATGGTTTGCCGATCACAGCCAGATCGAGAACAGCCGGTCGTCGTCCTCGGACCAGTGATTCGAACCGGTCGCGTAGTCGCACATCAGCGTTTCAAAGCCGCCGTCGCCCACGAATTTTACTCTGAAAACATTCCGGACGGTATCGACTCTCCGGACAGATTCAGGCGATACCGGCTCGACTATACAGTCTGTGAAGCAAAGCTCCTTTTCGGCTATGCTCTCCGAGCCGAACATTTCTTCCTCGCTGCTGCCTATCAGCTTGCTGCGGCAGAGGAGCAATGCGCCGTACCTCAGCACCGCTCGCCGGTCAAAAACCATGTCGCACTCGCGCACGTCGTTCCCGTTTATAAAGCGCGCGACGCGGAAATCGTTTTTATCGAACCGCTCGATTTTGCCCGGGAATAGGATCACGCGCGGCTTCATATCGAATTTTATCTCAAATACATTCAGCCCGGCTCTGAGCTTCAGATTGAGTCGGCTTCCGGGAGTACGGTAATCTTTGCCATTTATCATGACGCTTTCGCTCCACGCCGGGACGCGGAAGCTCACCTCGGAAGTTTCGGGCGCTTTGATCTGGACTGTAACCGCTCCGCGCTCAAGATAGCCTTCGTCGATTTTGACCTTGAAGCGTCCGACCTGACCTATGCACTCGCCATAAAGGTTGACCGCGAGCCCGTTCTTATACTCCATCACGGCGAAATCGACCGCGTTCATGAAGCCGCGCGGCATATTGTTCACGCAGCAATGGCTGTATTTCATGCCTGCCTGTCCGACAGCGACCATGTGCCTGCCTGAGCTTCTGACTCCGCGCGCGCCCCACTTGCCGTCAGCGAATACCGACGCGAGGAATGGGTTGTAAAATGCCGCTTCGAAGCTCTCGGCGTACTTTCCGTCTCCGGTCAGACAGAACAGCTCGTAGCAGAGCCGCATCCAGTGAATGACGTCGCAGGGCTCGGAGATCGAGTTCGGATAAGCCGAGGCGTTCGCGAAAATGTCGTTGAAGCCGACCGACAGCACCTGATTGGCTTCGTTTTCGGAGAGCAGGGTGTACATATTTTCGACAGCCGTCAGATATTTTTCAACGCCGGTGACGCGGTACAGCTCGACAAGTCCGTCAAGGCAGGACATCATCTCGTATGCCTTCGCCCACTTCTCAGAGCGCGGATACCACTCGTGAACCGGCTTCATTTCAAGCGCGTTTTTGATGAGGTTCGGGATGTGTCCGTCGGCGCGCTCCCAGTCGTTCGCGATCGAAAGCGCGAAATTCAGGTACTTTTCGTCGCCGGTCAGGCGGTAGAGGATCAGCAGCGGCTTCATGATCGAGCAGGTCGGGAGTCCGTTGAACGTGCCGGTTTCGCCCGGGCGGATGTTTTTCTCCTCGAGCATGCCGATGTACTGGTCGGTGAATTTCTTCGCCGCCGAAAGTATTTTCTCGTCGCCGGTCAGGTCGTAGATCTCGAGCATGCCCCGGAGCGTGTACTTGCGGCACCAGAGATTCCAGTTCCAGTTGCACAGCCAGCCGACGACCTTCTTCGACTCCTCGGGGTCGGGCGTCATGAAATTAGTTTTATCGCGGTAAGTGCCGATGTAGCCGTCGGGGTCGGCGGTCTCGATCAGGTTGAGCGCCGTTTTGTGCAGCGTCTCCCTGAGCTTCTCGTTCTGTTCGTACTTCGCGACGCGGCAGCCCGAAATCACCCACTTGCCCCAGAACTCGCCGCGCCAGTAGCCGACGATGATCTCGTCGTCGCTGCGGAGTCTGAACTGTTCCTCGCACTCAGCGAGAATCACGTCGCGCGCGTAGTC
>CACXED010000353.1 GCA_902766575.1 uncultured Ruminococcus sp.
CGAGCAGGTGATCGACGCTCTCCTTTTTCATTATTTCCCGCAGAGCGGCGAGCTTTTCTGATGGTGTCATTTTCTTATACCTCACTTGTTGTTTTTATTGATGTAAGCCGGGTTGTCCGAAAGGGCAAAGGTCATTTCGGACGGCTCGGGATTGGTCTCCTCGATGTAGCGCGAGGTTTCGTAGACCGTGAAAACCGCGCTCATTTCGGCGTCGTCGTCGACGTCCTCGCCGTAGTAGACATAGAGATAGAGATTCTCCACGCCCTCAAAATCAACTCCGTCGAAAATTATCCGCCTGAAGTCGCTGAGCGGCTTCGATTTCGCGGCGAAGCGGTAGGAGGTGTACTGATTTCCGTCGTCGTCCTGAAGAATATAGACGAACACCTCGCCGGTCGGACGCTCGTTAAGCCCGTAAACCTCCATCAGCTTGTTGATCGTGCTGCGGCTGTTGTAGCGGACGGTGAGCTGAATCTCCCCGGCATCCGGCGCGAAGGAGACGTCGGAGATGTGATAATAGCCGTTCTCATCGAACTCGGTGTAGGGCTCCTGAAGCCCGACGGTCAGCCCGCCGTTCTCGGAATATTTCGCGAGCGCTTCGTCGGTCCACGCAAAATTCCTGAACTCCTTCGGAGTTTTCCAGAGCTGGAGTCTTACGAAGATGACGATGAAAACCGAAGCTATCAGCAGTATTCCGATCGCTTTCAGCGTCCCGAGTATTATTTTCGCAGGGAGCGAGCGCTCCTTCGGCGTGTCGGAGTCGTAGGGCTCAGAGTACATATCCATAATAAATTTACCGCCTTTGACCGGCGGATATCGCCGTCAAAAGCTCCCTTTCCTTTCGATTTAACAAAATATTAAAGCATCGTACAAAAAGTATAGCACACTTTGCGGCGAAATTCAAGTATAATATATAGGAAACATTTGAAATAAACTGTGTACGAGCCGTAAACACCGGCAGGAAAGGAAAAAATATATGGAATACAGAATCTCAGATAAGCTCAAGAATCTCAAGCCCTCCGCTATCCGCGAGATATTCAAGGCATTACAGGATCCGACGATAATCTCGTTCGCCGGAGGAAATCCCGCGCCCGAGTCCTTCCCGGTCGCCGAGCTTTCAAAGCTCTCGGCGGATATTTTCGCAAACGATTCGGTCGCGGCATTGCAGTACAGCGTCACCGAGGGCTATCCGGCTCTGCGCGAGGACGTAAAAGCGAGACTTGCCAGCCGCTTTAATATCGGTAAGGATTTCGACATGACGATAATCACCTCGGGCGGTCAGCAGGGAATCGAGCTTCTCACAAAGGTCATGTGCAACGAGGGCGACGTCGTCATCGTCGAGGAGCCGAGCTTCATCGGCGCGCTCAACGCTTTCCGCTCGAACGGAGCAAAGCTCGTCGGCGTCCCGATGGAGAACGACGGAGTGAATATCGACGCGCTCGAGGACGCGCTGAAATCCAATCCCAACGCAAAGATTCTCTACCTCATCCCGACCTTCCAGAACCCCGCCGGAACCTGTATGTCGCTTGAAAAGCGCCGCGCCGCATACGCTCTCGCAAAGAAGTACGGCGTGCTCATCCTCGAGGACAACCCCTACGGCGAGCTCCGCTTTGCCGGAGAGGAGATCCCGACCATCAAGTCGATGGACGAGGACGGAATCGTCGTTTACTCCGGATCCTACTCCAAGGTGCTCTCGGCAGGTATGCGTATCGGCTTCATCTGCGGTCCCGAGCCGGTCGTTCAGAAGATGGTCGTCGCAAAGCAGGTCGAGGACGTTCATACCAACATCTTCTTCCAGATCCTCTGCCATCGCTACATAGCCGAGTGCGACATGGACGCTCACATCGCCGACATTCAGAAGCTCTACAGACACAAATGCGGACTGATGCTCTCCGAGCTTGACAAAAATATGCCCGACTGTGTGAAGTATACCCGTCCCGAGGGAGGACTGTTCATCTGGTGTACTCTCCCCGACAATATCCCTCAGCCCGAGTTCATCAGCCTCGCCAAGGAGAAAAAGGTCGCGGTCGTCCCGGGTCAGGCGTTCGCCAGCGATCCCGAGGCCAAGAGCCAGTGCTTCAGGATCAACTACTCAACCCCATCCGACGAGCAGATAGTCAAAGGCGTCGGCTATCTCTGCGACGCTGTGAAAAGTTTTCTTAAATAATCTGTAAAAATATTTGTAAAAAAACGCCCGGGACGGGAACTTTTCTGCCGGAATACCCGTCTTATTATGCAAGCCCCAGAAAAGGACGGTAAAAATATGCAGCTGAATGAAATCATATATATCATCGCGGCCACGGTGCTCGCCGGTCTGATCGCCTTTACGACGACTCCGGCGGTCAGCGTGCTCGCGTATAAGATCGGCGCTATCGACGTTCCCCGCGACAGCCGCAGGATGCACAAAAAGCCTGTCCCGCGGATAGGCGGGCTCGCGATCTTTGCGGGCTTTGTAATTGCGACGCTCGTGTTCTGCGATATAACTCCCACGCTGAAAGCCGTTTATCTCGGCGGTTTTATAATCGTCGCGGTCGGCATCATCGACGATACCTTCAACATCAACGCCTGGATAAAGCTCGCCGCGCAGATCGGCGTGGCGCTCATCGCCGTCTCTCAGGGCGTTGTCGTGGAGTTCATCAACTTCTTCGGAACGTATATAACCTTCGGAGCCTTTTCGATACCGATAACCGTGCTCTGGATAGTCGGACTTACCAACGCGATAAACTTTGTAGACGGGCTTGACGGGCTTGCCTGCGGAGTTTCGGCGATCTGCTCGGTCTCGCTGCTGCTCGTGATGCTTCTCAAGGGCGAGTATGTGTCGGCGATGCTGACCGCTATCCTCGTCGGCGCCTGCATCGGGTTCCTGCCGTTCAACTCGAACCCGGCTAAAATCTTCATGGGCGACACCGGAGCGATGTTCCTCGGCTACACGATGGCGGTCATTTCGGTCAGCGGAGTTTTCAAGCTCCACGCGGTCGTATCGTTCATGATTCCGCTGTCGATATTCGGTCTGCCGCTCTGCGACACCGCGTTCGCGTTCATCAGACGCATAATTCACGGCAAATCGCCTTTCTCGGCTGACCGCGGGCATCTCCATCACAGACTTATCGACATGGGCTTCAATCAGAAGCAGAGCGTCCGCATACTCTACGCTATCTGCGGAATACTCGGAGCCACCGCGCTTCTCGTCACCGAGGAACAGATCTACAAGGCGGCGATAGTCATCGTCGCGGGATTTGCGATTTTCCTCGTCAACTTCCTGATAGTCAGACGCTCGGACGAGCGCTGCAAAATGGGACTGGAGTTTGATAAACCCGCCGAGGACAAGCCGGAGCTTCAGTCTGACGAAACGGCGCAGCCGGTAAAGACCGCAGAGACCGCGAATAATGAGAACTCCTGAGGAGCGGAGCCGCGCTGTCGGAACGGTTCTGATACTCCTGGCGCTTTTCGTGATATTCGGAGGGCTGCTGCTATGGATGTACTCGGTCAAGCTGCTGGTGATCCCGGAGCGCGTCGCGTCGCTGCTCGGAATCGACATCGGCGGCAGCGACGAAACCGTCCAGTGGGATCCGGGAGAGCTCTCGGGGATCATCATGAACGGTCGTCCGGAGGAGGTTGAGGGCGTCAGCTTTGAGCTGACCTTTGCAAACCTCCGCGAAGCTCTGCTCACCGAGCCGGTTTCCGACGGCTTTCGTCAGGTCGTCAGGGTGAGCCGGGCTCCGGAAAGTCAGAACTCGCGTCCGGAGCGGATAGTTATCTGCCGCTCGGGAGAGAACACCCGGATCGAAAGGTATGAAACTCTGTCGGGCTCGGATAAGGAGCGCCGCACCGAGCTGATCATCGTCGGAAAATATTCGGTATACCGACTTGACGAGCTGTCGGGCGAGTCGCGCAGTCTGCCGCGCGGAGAGCTGATCTCTCCCGAAAACGAAGCCGGACTGCCGTCGGTTCAGACGCTGATGTCGATCGTCGCCGGATTTGATGACGCCGACGAGCTTACCGAAAGCGGAGAAGCGGAGACCGATGCTCCGGACGAGATCGCTTCCGAAAGCGTGAACGCGGAATCTTTGTCTGACGAGACCGCGAAAGAACGATATACCGACGGCGAGCTGAAGATGCTCCGAACCTACTACGGAAACGTGTACTATGTGAGCTTCACGGACGAGCTCATCGGGACGCGGGAGGAATATTGGATCTCGCTCAGATACAGCGTTGTGCTGAGCCATAAGACCTGGTACGGCGACGAGCTGCTCTATTCCTGCGAAACGCTTGATTTCAGCGTCGATCCCGGCGTCTGGGACAAGACGAGCCTTTACGAGCCGGAATGACCGCCTGTCTCGCTATAACGAAAAGAAGCGGGATGCCGCGTTTGCGGCATCCCGCCCGCATTATTTCAGAATCCCATGAAAAACAGCAGACCGAGTATCAGCAGAAGATCATCGCTGTTTTCACAGCCGCCGTCGCGGTCGTTCGCAATCAGAAAAAACAGCCCGAGCAGCAGCAGATCGTCAAGCTCCAGATTCCGCAGTCTGCCGAATAAGCTGCCGATCAGACCGCCGCGATCCGATTTTTGCTCGTCGCGGCAGGGCTCGGGACGGCAGATTTCGGATCGATCGCTCCGCGGCACAGGCTGACGGCGATCATCGCAGTCGCGATCCGACTGACGGCGATCATCGCAATCGCGATCAGGCTGACGGCGATCATCACAGTCGCGATCAGGCTGACGGCGATCATCGCAGTCATGGTCGCGGTCCGGCTGACGATCCTCCGGTTTGCAGTCGCGATCCTGCGAGCGGTCTCCGCAGTCGTTGTCCTGACGCGGCGGGTTCAGCTGATTCAAGAAAGTTCCGGAGTAGTTTTCCGGCGGCCTCGGCGGCTGCCGATCGTCCGGACGGCGTGTGTACATCGGTTTGCCTCCTATCTTTTTCTTGCGATTCTTGAGATCTGCATAACGCGGATCATCATGTCGATCTTATCGGCACGGGACTTGCGGAGAAAGGGCTTTAGCGCGCATAGCAGCTCGCAGTTGGCGTCCTTTCCTCTCGACTGCAACGTGGAAAACGACAGACCGGCGGGAATCGCATCGTTATCGGATCTCTGCTGATCCGGAGACTTAAAGACCGGCTCTGCGTCCTGATCGCGAGCCTGCGGCAGCTCCTGATCACGGGAATCACGATCCTGCTCCGGCTGTCTTCCCGAGCCCATCATTCCCGAGGCTAACGACATGATCTGCTGCATCGCCGACGGGTCTGACAGCAGCGCGTTCAGACGGGAGCTGAGATCGTCAGCCATTGTTCCTACCGAGCATCTTCATCAGCGCCCGCACCCGATCCTCTCCGAGCATCGCGACCGCTTTCTGGATATCTGCGTCGGTAGCGTTTCCGAGACTTGAGCGGACGAGCCTGAGATCGGCGATCGCTGCGTCGGCGGCACGGCGGTCGATTCCGGCGGCGTCGGCGAGCATCGAGATCGTGCGGGCGAGGGTGCGGTCGTCGAGACTGAGAAGCTGGTCGAGTATGGTTCTGTCTATTTGCATAGCAATCATCCTTTCGGTTTTTTCATTATCTATTCTATGCTTATTCACCGGATCGGTGAATAATTCGGAGGTTTTATGAGATTTATCATTTTTTCGGATTCTCACGGCTCGATCTCGAATATGCGCGAGGCTCTGCGCCGCAACGCGGGAACCGGGCTCGACGGTATCATCTTCCTCGGAGACGGGCTGAAAAGCGCAAAGCAGCTCGCCGACGAGTGCGGTCTTGAGCTCTACGCGGTCGCCGGAAACTGCGATTTCGGGCCGGATATTGACCAGACGCGGCTCGACACCTATGAAAAGCTGCTCGACTTTGACGGAGTAAAGGTTCTGATAACTCACGGTCATAAATATATGGTCAAGACGAACGGAGAAGTGATAAACAAGTACGCACGCTCAAAGGGCGCCGACGTGGTGCTCTACGGTCACACTCACCGCCGGAATGACAACTGTATTCACGGCGCGGAGGGCGAAAAGGATCTGAGAGTCTTTAACCCCGGCAGCATCTCGCTCCCGCGCGACAGCGGCGACTCATTCGGGCTTATGGAGATCAAAAACGGCGTCGTTTATCTCTCTCACGGCGAGATATAATATGTAAAAAGGCATGGTAACTAAAAATGACCTGTATACCAAAGGAAAATAAAAAATCGCGGAGGATAGCCTTCGCCTGTATGATGCTCGGGATATTGCTCTGGATGATCTCGTCGCTCGATTTCAGGCTGAAGGCGCTGGTTCAGCTCGCGGCGGTCGGCGTGATGGTGGTCGGACTTCAGTTTTTGCTGCGATATGTGCTTTCCGAATACCGCTACGTCCTCGAGGACGACGATTACGGAGACACGGATCTGATGATCTTCAAGGCTCAGGGCAGCAGGGAGGTCAAGGTCGCTCACATCGAGATCTCAAAGGTCACGGCTCTGTTCCGTCTTGCCGACGAGCCGGATTTTGAGAATAAATACGGAAAGACTAACAACCGGTTCAATTACTGCCGAAATCCCGGCCGCGACGTCCAATGGGTCATGATCTACTGCGACGGCGAGGACAGGATCGACGTCCGCTTTGAGCCGGACGAGGCTATGGTCGCGGCTATCCGGAAAAAGATGCCCACGCCGCAGGAAAAGGATGAATCAGCTCCCGGATAAAAGCAAAATTTTCAAAAAGTATTGACATTTCGCATAAAATGTGCTATCATATCATTCGGAAGAATTTATTCATCCGGCTATATTTTAATGAAAGGGAGCTTTTGCTTCGGCAAAGGCTATGGCCACTATCATGGACAAGAAGATCCGTCTCGGTATAATCGGAACCGGCGGAATTGCGCACGCTCATATGGGCGCTTACAAAAACCGTAATGACATCGAATACGTCGCTTTCTGCGATATCGTTCCCGGAAAGGCTGAGGCTTTTGCCAAGGAATTCGGCATCGAGGGCGTAAAATTCTACGAGAGCCACGAGGAAATGCTCGAAAAGGAGCAGCTCGACGCCGTTTCGGTCTGTACATATAACCGTCAGCACGCCGCGCCGACTATCTGCGCTCTTAAGCACGGAGTGAACGTCCTTCTCGAAAAGCCGTTCAGCGTCACCCTCGACGAGGCGGTCGAGATGTGCAGAGCCGAAAAGGAGAGCGGGAAGATCCTCACCATCGGCTTCCAGCCGCGTTTCGACAAGAATATGCAGCAGATCAAGCGCATCGTCGAGTCGGGTGAGCTCGGCCGCGTCTACTACATCCAGACCGGAGGCGGACGTCGCCGCGGAATCCCCGCTTCGAGCGAAAA
>CACXED010000354.1 GCA_902766575.1 uncultured Ruminococcus sp.
TATCCACACCTTCAGCGAGAGGGTCGGAATATCGCCGTCAAAATTCGCAAAGAACAGCTTTTCGAGAAAAAGTTAAAACGACCGCCATCGTTTACGATGGCGGTCGTTTTATGGAAAATGAAAAAGTTTTGCTGCCGTTCAGGGAAAAAGTCTGCCTGGTTATTTCGTTCTGATCTTCTTGCAGACAACGATACCGGCGGCTGCGGCTGCGCCTGCGAGAACAACAAGCGCGGTCATATCAGCGGTAGCGGGAGCAGAGGTGGTCGGCTTCTTAGCGGCGAGGCTTTCGAGAGTTCCGTCGAACTTTTCAGCCGCTTCCTTGGTTGAAAGATATGCGATGTAATCTATCTCATATGTAACGCCGTCGATCTTGGGGAAATCAAAGCGGAAGCTGCGCATTTTCGGCTCGTTGCGGCACGCGGACTTATCCCACTTGCCGTCGTCGACGTAGCTGCTCCAGTTGACGCCCATAGCGTTGAGGTCGATGATGGTTTCTTCCCACTCTCCGGTAGCCTTGAGGTCAAACTTGAAGCTTGCCTGATTGCCGGACAGCCAGTAGGTAGTGGAGGTGCTGTCGGTAACCGCCTTGTTGGTCTTGTAGCGGATCTTCAGGAAGGAGTAATCCTGAACCGGTACGCACCACTTGTTGTCAAAAAAGACAGCCTCGAACATACTTGTAGCTCCCTTGGGAGTGTAGACGATGTTGTCGCCCTTCATGGCGATATCGCCGGAACCGTAGGTGAAGTAGGAAACCTTGCTGTCATCGTCGGTACCCGTTGTGTAGGGATCAACTTTTCCGGTGAGGGAGGAAATCTTATAGCAGATAACCTTGTCGTTCTGGATGTTTGCCGCGGATACGCTGACGCTCGCGGAAACAACGAACATTACAGCACAGAGAAGAAATGTAAGGATTTTTTTCATCGTTAATATCCCTTTCATAAAATAGTTATTTTGCAGTACTTATTGCTTTCCTTACTGCAAGACTATTATAACATATACACAACTTCAAAAATATAAAAATCCTATCGGATTTCGGCTGAAAATTTATGTTTTCTCTAAATTGCCTTGAAGCATAGCCGTATATTCTCATGAATGGGCTTTTCACCGACGGCTGGGAGGACGCGGCGAAATTCTATGTGTACGACGACAGCTTCAATGATGAGGATCTGAGCGCAAATGTCGAATACACGGATGAATTTGATATCGGCGCCTGCCGTATCCTATATATACGGGGTTATACCGTGTCGAAGCATAAAATGACAGCGGGAAACCCGCTGTCATTTTTGTTATGCGTTAATTTCTGTCATATCAGCACCATTGCAAATATGCCGCAGATCGCGAGGGCGACCGCCGAAAGCTCTCTTGCAGAGGGCTTATTTCCGGTAAAGAAACAGAGCAGCGTAGATATCGCCATAACTCCGCCGGTCACGAGCGGATACTGCGCCGAAGCAGGCACATGAGCCAGCGCGATGAGCAGTATCAGATTTCCCGCATAGCTGAGCGTTCCGCAAAGAAACATTGCGCTGATAGAGCTTTTGTCTGGCTTCACATATTCGCCTTTTACAAATATCAGCGCGATAGATGAGATCGCCGCGGATATGGCCGCGCTGACCGCCATAAATCCATATTCGTCCGCCCTTTCAAAGGGCAGCGTCTGATAAATCTTGGAAATCACGCCGCTCATACCGTTCAGAATGAATATTCCCGCATAATATCCGGCGCCGGAGCGTCCCGAACCGCCTTTTACGGTAACGGCAAGCGCGGCGGTTATCAGCGCGACCGATATCAGCTTGCCCGCGCTAAGACCTTCATTGAAAAATATCACTCCGAGCAGAAACGGCAGAAGCATCCCGCCGAGCATCGAGAATACCGAATAAAGCGACAGATTTATCCGTCCCAACGCTCTGAGACTGCAAAATGTGAAAGCAATCGAGTCGCAGGCGGACAGCGTCGCCATAAGCAGAGTAAAAAGACTCAGATTGCGAATCATCGGCGTTCCGTTTCTGACAGTGCTGACGGTCAGCAGCATCGCAAGCCCGCAGATATTGCAGCCGATCTGAAATATCAGCGCCGGGCGCGCCCCGCTTCCGTTATGCTTTGCAAATTTCTGATTGAACAGGAACTGAAAGCCGAACATGACTACCGCGGTCATTATAAGTGCGTAATAAATAAGCTACACCTCTCAATTGTAACAGGCGCAAGGCGGCAGTCGAGACTGCCGCCCCGAGCTTTGTGCCTCTGAAAATGTCACTCAATATTCGACCAGAAAGAATCCATCTTAGCCTTTATGGCTTCTTCGCTGCTTGCGAACGAGGACGACAGATTTCCGTTCTCTACTGCGCTCTCAAGCATCTCCCGTATACCTACGTTCATAATAAACGTGATCTCATAGAGCGTCGTCTCGCGTATCAGATCGAGCATCGCGGCGTCCTCCGGGGCGTCCATACGCTTATTCTTCAGGGTGATTTCATAGACCGCGTCTACGAGCGGTGCGGACGAATACGCCATATATTCGAGCAGAATATCGGTCATTTCGGTCTTGGTGCTCGAGCTGGGTATTATCCATGCCGTTGCGTATTCATCGACCAGATTGTAATATCTGTCCTGATTCTCGTCCAGCTTCGGCATCGGAATGATTCCATTCGGCGATTCCATATTGCGCAGTTCATCGGCGGCGCCTATTCCGCCCTCAAAAAACAGTATCTGA
>CACXED010000355.1 GCA_902766575.1 uncultured Ruminococcus sp.
AACGAGACGCTTTTACAGCGCGCGACGAGCCTTACAAAGCATCTGTTCCTTATGTCAAGGCGCGTGAAGAATATCGGCTATTGTCAGGACGTTATCGACTCCTATGTGATCCGACCTGAGTTTTTTGTGATGACTATCATGTTCGCGCTCTTTCTCGGCGGAGTCATGATGATCCTGCAATCCGAAAACTACCGCGCGCTGATGCCCGAATACGGCGCGCTGCGCTCCTTTGGTCTGAAACGCCGTCAGCTCTGGTACATAAACGGAATCGAGAGCCTTGCGTCGAGTATAATGTCGATACCGCTCGGAACGGTTATGTCGCTTATCACGGTCAAGCTCTATATGCTGGCGAACGCCGATATAATCGCCGACGACAGCGTTTATCTCAAGCTGACCGAAAATGTTCCGGCGGCGGTGATAATCTTCATGTCGCTCGAACTGGTGCTTGTGTCGCTGCTCGGAAGCATACTCGTCTGCCTGCACTACAACAAGCGCACCACGATGGAGCTTCTTAAGCGCGAGGGCAGCGTTCAGGTCTCCTTTGTCGCAAAGACCTCGCCGAAGTTCGAGCGGGCGAAAAGCGTGCGGATCTATTCGGTTTTGCAGAGACGGCGCACCCGCGTGAGCTTTATCCTATCGATAGCGGTTATTGTTATAATGATGCCGCTGCCGCTCAATTATCTCTCGTTCGCGTCCTCAACGCTTGTCAATCCCACTCTCAGCTCATCGGAACGCGCAGAGGGATACTACTATCTCTTTCAAGCGTTGGTGCTGTTCATCACCTCGGCGACAGTGATTTACATCGCGGCAAGGTCGCGCTCGGACGACCGTCACGGCGAATTTGCGATACTGCGCTCGCTCGGAATGAAAAAGCGGCAGCTCAGGAGCACAGCCTTTCCGTCGGTTATCTATCAGATACTGATGACCGCAATCCCGGCGGAGCTGCTCTTTCTTAAGCTCACCGATATGTCCTATGTAACGGTATCGGAAAATCTGGTAAGGCATCTGACCATGTCAGAGTTCTTTGTGAAAATGCTCACTGATTCGGCGGGAGTGATACTGCTCATCGCGCCGCCGATGCTGCTTGGACTCGCGCTGTCGCTCGTCCGCTTCAACCGCCGCTCGATAATCGAGAGCATCAGAGAAAACGAGTAGAAAGAGGATATATTTATGAAGAAAAAACACGCATTCGGGCAGAAAGTCACTATTCCCGAGGAAAACGTCCTCGTAGCTCAGGCGCTGACCAAGACCTACTTTCAGGGCGACGTGCATATCAAGGCGGTTGACAGCGCATATCTGACCGTCAAGCGCGGCGAGTTCGTCTCGGTGATCGGAGCGTCAGGCTCGGGAAAATCCACGCTGCTGCATATGCTCGCCGGGCTCGACCGTCCGACCTCCGGCAGAGTCTACATCGCCGGGCAGGACATAATCGACATGGACGACGATGAGTTCTCGGTATTCCGCAACCGACACATCGGCTTCATCTTTCAGTCGTTCAATCTGCTGCCGGTGCTGACCGCGAAGGAGAATATACTGATGCCGCAGAAAATCGCCGGAAAGACCTACTACCCGAACTATTTCAACGAGCTCGTCGAGATGCTCGGGCTCTCCGACCGTCTGCACCACCTGCCGAGCGAGCTCTCGGGCGGACAGCAGCAGCGCGTCGCCGTCGCGCGGGCGCTCATCAACAAGCCGGATATCCTGTTCGCCGACGAGCCGACCGGGAATCTCGATCAGACCTCCGCAAAGGAGCTTATCGACCTGCTGCTCGCGACAAGAGCCGATCTCGGTCAGACCCTTGTGATGGTGACTCACGACAACTCGATAGCCATGCTCGCCGACCGCGTGCTGACCATGACGAACGGAGTTCTCGAGGAGATAAAGAAATAGAAAAGCGGCTGTCGCAAAAGGCGGCAGCCGCTACTCTTGATGATTTATAATTGAATCAGAATCCGTTGCGCACTTGAGCGCACACGCGTGTTTGGGAGCGGCGACACGCCGCTTGTTCAGCCGCGTATAACTATCTCGCAGTCGCAGGGATATACCGCTCCGCTGCGGATGATCTCGCCGATCGAATCGGCGGTGATGCGTCCCGATTTCGGATTCTTGACCGACAGCACGTCGCCGAGGATATCCGCTTCCACGTCCGAATATTCGAACGCGAGGTCGCAGTTCACGAGCCGGCAGCTCTCGAGCCGCAGTCCCTTGCAGTAGCAGAAGGGCTGAGTGCCGGAGATCGTGCAGTTCCGGAGCGTCAGATTCTCCGAATACCAGCCGAAATACTCGCCGTCGATCTCGGTGTTTTCAATAACAACGTCCTTCGCGTGCCAGAAGGAGTCCTTCGTGTTGAAAAACGAGTCGGTTATGCGCGCGTTCCTCACGTACTGGAACGAATATTTTCCGGTGAGACGCAAAGCTGTCACGTCGAGCTCGCTCGACTCGAGGAATATGTACTCCGACTCGATAATGCAGTCCCTTATCTTCAGCCCTCTGCACTTCCAGCCGAACTCGGGCGAGACAGCCTTGCAGCCGCAGATCGTGATATCCTCACATTCGCGCAGACACTTGACTCCGTTTATCTCGCAGCCGCCGATGCTGCCGTTTTTCGAGTACCAGAGCGGCGCGCGGCAGGTGTCGCTCATCTCCGAGCCGAGCAGTCTGAAATCGTGCGAATGCCAGAGCGGATAGCGCAGCCTGAATTTACAATATCTGACGTCGATGTTTTTCGACTCCTTCATCGCCGACTCGCCGTCAGCCGGTCCGTCGAAAACGCAGTTCTCCACAACGGCTCCGGTAAGCGCGTAGAGCGCACGCTCCTCGTCAAAGGTCTGATCCTTTATTACTGTCATTTTGTTTTCCTTTCATCTGATGTGTTTTATACATTATACAATTTTTATCGTGCGATTTCAATTCAGGAATTGTAAATAATATAAAATCCGCTATTGCATTTTTGATCTGAGTATGCTATAATAGTCTCGGAAAAATTATTTTCGGGAGGGAAAATCATATGAAACCGCTATACGGCTATATCGCCGGCGCGAACCTCGGTCACTGGATCAGCCAGTACGGAAAGCAGGGCGCAGAGCACTGGGACAGCTACATCACCGAGTCTGACATCGAGCGCATGGCAGGCTGGGGACTCGACCATGTCCGCGTCCCGGTCGATTACTTCATCTTCGAGCACGACGACGCACCCGGAGTCTACGACGAGTCGGGACTTAAGTATATCGACAATGTCCTCGGCTGGTGCAAAAAGCATGGGCTGAACATGATCCTCGACCTGCACCACGCGCCGGGCTTCTTCTTCGGAAACGGCGCGAAGAACGACCTCTTTACGAGCCGCGCAAGTCAGGAGCGTTTTATAAACATCTGGCGCTTCTTCGCAAAGCGCTACGACGCAGAGGGCGACAACCTGATCTTCGAGCTGCTCAACGAGCTCGTCTGGAGCTCCGCCGAGCCTTGGAATCAGCTCTGGCAGGAGGCGGTCGCCGAGATCCACAAGCTCTCGCCGCACCGCAGGATCATCGTCGGCGGCAACAACTACAACAGCGTCAACGAGCTGAAAAACCTCGTTGTCAGCGACGACGAGCGGATAATCTACACCTTCCACTTCTACGAGCCGTTCATTTTCACCCATCAGCGCGCCGGTTGGATGGAGCACACCCGGAACTACACAAAGCCGGTCTCCTTCCCCTTCGACCCGAAGGAGCATATCGCTTACTTCGGCGAGCTTCCGGCTGACTACAAGTCCCGCGATATAATCGGACGCGAATATCTCGCGCACTTCATGCACCCGGTGTTCGATTTCGTCGAAAAGACCGGAAAGACTATCTACTGCGGCGAGTACGGCGTCATCGCCAACGCCGACAACGAGAGCGCGGCGCGCTGGCTGTCGAATATGGCTGACCTGATGCTCTCGCACGGGATCGGTCACGCGGTCTGGAGCTATCGCGGCTTCTCGGCGATAACCTCGCCCGACAACAGATCGTTCGACAAGGCGATGGTCGACGCGATCTCGAGAAAATAAGCTCGGCGCGTATGTGCTCTTAGCGGCGCATACGCGCTTTTTTCAACGGTTCTTCCCGCGGAACTCGGTGGGAGTCATACCGGTCGAAGCCATAAACGCCCGGTAAAAGGTTCGCAGGCAGTCAAAGCCGACCTGACGCGAGATGGTCTCGTTGCTGTCCGACGACGAGAGGAGCTGCGTTTTAGCGGCGTTGATGCGCAGATTCGTGATATACTGCCTGACCCCGACTCCGAATTTATCGTGAAAAAGGTCGCACAGCTTATCCGATGAAAATCCGAACGCCGACGAGAGCTGCTTTGCCGAAAGCTCGGGATTGCGGAAGTTCTTGAACACATAGTTGAACACGTCCTCGCCCTCGGCGACGGCGCGTATCTCGACCCGTTTATCGCCGAGCATAGGCAGCATCAGCGCGACGGCGGCGTTCGCCAGCGAGATCATCAGCGCGGCTCTGACCGGCTCGCTCTCGGTCTTGCTTCGGGATTCGTAGCGATCCGCCATCATTTTTAACAAAGACGTCACCTGACCGTCGGCGTCGGCGGCGGGACGGCTGAAGGTCTCGCCGATACCGAGCGTAAGCTGCGGCATCAGGCAGTCGGGCGGAATAAAGGCAACGTAATAACGGCACATATTGCTGCCGATAGTCCTATGGAGAATGTTGCAGTTAATAATTATAAACTCTCCGGGGCTGAGCGTCATTTTATATTTACATTCCGAAAGGTCATAGAGTGCAAGCTCAAACGCCCCCTCGAACGCGCATAGTACTTCGATGTTGTAGTGCAGGTGCGCTTTTTCGGAGGGTTTTTTTATTGCGCTCGTAAATTTTCTTGATAATTCACAGTGTGGGTATTTATATTCATCGCGGTAGCCCTCATAATCCCATTCCATAATAGCTCCTGTATTTGTCACTATTATTCCGCTATATGTCATTGATATTATAGCACATTTCTGATATAATTGCAATAGCATTTCACGAAATAGTTATTATTTCACAGAAAGGTATGGTAATATTATGAAACGCAGATTATCACTTCTGCTCTGTCTCATGCTCATCCTTTCCGCGGCTTCCTGCGGCGGCGAGACCGGCGGAGAGACAAAAACGACGACCTCCGGCAATGACAGCGAAAGCACGACCGAAGCTAAATCCGAATACGATTTTGCAGACATTGACTACGGCGGTAAGGACTTCGTTTTTCTCAACTTTGACAGCACGACAGTCACCCGCTCCATGCGCTGTGTTGACAGCGAAATGACAGGCGACATTCTTGACGACGCTATCTGGAAGCGCAGCTCCGAGCTTGAGGATATGTATGATTTGAATATTGTTGAAAAACTTGAAGCATACGACCAGATAGACGATATGGTGCGTTCAACCGTCCTGTCAGGCGACGATGAATATCAGGTCGCGTTCCCTCTGACCGCACAGATGGCGAGCCTGTTCACCGACGGACTTGTCTGGAATCTCAACGAGGGCTCGGGTTTCCAGTTCGACAAGCCTTGGTGGGACAGCGCAGTTATGTCGGAAGCGGCAGTCGGCGAGGACAAGGCTATCTACTTCGCTTCGAGCGACATCAGCCTGCACAACTTCAACATGAGCTGGTGTATGTATTTCAACCGCAACATGGTGATAGACCATCAGCTCGAGCTTCCGTATGACACGGTAAAAGAGGGCAAGTGGACCTACGACGAGCTGCTTAAGTATATCAGCGTCGGTCACAACCTTAACGGAGACGCAAGCTACGCGTGGAACAAGGACGGAAAATCTATCTACGGTATAACCACCATGAAGCCCGACGGAATCACTAACTCCTTTGTCGCCTGCGGTGAGAAGTACATTTCGATGAATAACGGCGATCCGGTACTCGCAGCCGGTTCGGAACACTTCTACAATATAGCCGACAAGCTGGCTAAGGTCTACGGCAC
>CACXED010000356.1 GCA_902766575.1 uncultured Ruminococcus sp.
CCGGGATGCGGTCTGTACTGTTTTTAAGCGCCGTTCACTATCTGTCAGCATACCATAAAGGCGTTTTTAAGGCAAGGGGTAATTGGGGATTGCGCCCTTGCATTTGGCACTCAAGTAGCTCAGTAAAGTTTCTTTAGAACATCGCTCAAACTTTTACGATTGCAGTGCAGACAGTAAGGCTGCTTCAACTTTTTTCTGCTCGCCGCTGCCATCCGTTCTGAGCCGCAGCAGCTGAATGCCGCATTTCTCTAAAATGCAGGTCTTCTTTTCATCCCTCTCCGCCTGATTGCTGCCGTATTCATGGAAGCGTGTCCCATCTACTTCGATTGCCAATACAGGCTGTTTGTCCATCTTCCTGAACAGCAGGAAATCCACATGAGTAAGTTGGTTCCGAGCATACATGCATTCATTCTCCGAAAGGGATGAATAGTCCTTAATCAGCATTGCGAGTGAAACATGTACAGCACAGTCAATAGCAGAAAATATCTCCTCTGACAGCACGGTTTGTATTATAGCGTACATGAGATTTTCGGAATCATATTCCGATACCCGTTTGTGCTTTTGCAGATACTCTCGGCGCTGCTCTGCATAGCCTTGATAAAGCATATCAAACACAGAGTACACTTGGCTTTGTATGACTTCAAAGTTGTTGTACTCAATGTACCGCATCAGATCCCCATAATTTGTCTGGTTATTGCGTGAATCCTGCGACGTGACAACCGTGAGTGAATGAACCGCGCGCGATACTGCAACGTTCAGCATATGCGGGTCATCAACAAAATCTGAAATTACGTTGTCAACAGACGTGAGGATGATTGCGTCTTTCTCACGTCCCTGAAATTTATGAACTGTATCGACCTCATAACTATCGCCCAGCTGCCTGCGTATCGCGGAGACCTGATCACGGTATGGCGTTATAATACCAATGCTATTGTAATTTTTTTGCCTAAGGTGCGGGATCACCTCCTGCTGGATCACGTCGATCTGACGTTGATTTGTGCGTCCCCGCGCATGGTTTCCCGCAACTGTACGGTACATTGTCAACGCATCAGGTTCGTTATTATCCTTTGTCATAATAATCAGCTGCCCGTTATAGAACTTCTGATTGCAAAAGTCGATGATCTTCGGATGGCAGCGGTAGTGCTCTCGCAGCAGTGTGGTAGGTGCATCCGGCCATGTTTCCAAAGCGGAAAGAAGCATGCTGTGTGTAGAGAAATGGTATCTCTCCTCAAGAGAATATTTTTGCCAAATTGCATCGCTTATTTCGATATCAGCCTCCGTCACTACATTTGGAAGCTGCTTCAAGTCTCCGACTATCACGATATTTTTCGCGCATGAGAACGCCAGCACCCCGGTAGATAAATCGACCTGTGATGCTTCGTCGACGATAATATAATCATAAACATGATTGGGATTCAACGTACCCTTGATCGAATATGTAGTGCTAAGTACAACGGGATACTCGCGAGTAAAATCTTCAGAATTCCAACGGAAGTCCCCCATCTCATAGCGTATTCGGCCATTCTGCCAGTGATACCGCGCAGCAAGCTCTGCCCGGAACAGTCGGAGAGATTTCTGCGTAAGCTCTTCCATCTTTGCGTCAAAAGCATAGTTGGACAGTTTCTGCGTCAGCAGCAGCTTTTCATCTTCCAGCTCTTGTTTTTTTACTATGTAGAACTGATTCTGTAAATATGGAATGGCTGTTTCCGATGCGTTAAGAAGAAACCTAAGCGAATTCAGCCCAAAGCGGAAAAATATAGACAGTCTCTGAAAAAGCCCAAATGTTGACTTGCTCTCAAAATGCCGTTCGAGCTCCATCCAAAGAGCAAAGATTTTCTTAGAAGACAGCCGTCCCCAATTCCATGCCGGTATTTCTCCGTAGGTATCATAGTATTCCTCAAAGTAGTGCTGCTCCGGGACAAGTCGTAAAAGCTCCTGCTCAATTTCTGCAATACGGTTTTTATTATTCAGCATATCATTGAGTTCTTTTGAAAGGACTTTGACTTCTTCCTCAAGCGCGCAACAAGCTTCTGCCTGCAATTCCCAGCTTTTCATATTGGGATATGCGCCTGTCTGACTGTCCAAGAAAGCCTGCCTGTTGGCGACGCTGCCAAGAAACGCAGTCAGAAATGCAGCATTTTTCTTCTCCAGCTTTTCAACAACGTTATGCGTTGCGGAGTTATTATTGGAAACGACCGCTACGGTTTTACCGTTCAGCACAATATTAGCAATAATATTGAGGATCGTCTGTGTTTTTCCGGTGCCTGGCGGTCCCTGAATTATGCTGATTTTGGAAGAAAGCGCACGTTCTACTGCCAACTTCTGGCTTTGATTCAATCCGAAAGGGTAAATAATTGTATCCGGCTTACACGGCATTTCAGCCGGTTTATACGGATCAAAATAATTTGCCAATACAGTATCATCACTGACTGCCTGAATTTTTTCATACTGCGCATTCAGAATGTTAAAATCATTCTCTTTCAGGCTTACTGCTGCCGCAGTCTCTTTGAAATAATCAAATACTTCCCGGTTCTTGCTGTCTGACAAACAGTTTGTCTGAATCTGTACATCTTTTTTTTGAAATGACATATCCTTTTTGCCGCCGCGGACTATACGATAGTACGAGCCAAAATCAAGGATGCTGTCAATACCTGTGATCGTTTTCCCGTTTGCTTTTACTATGACTTGTCCCGGATCAATATACTTCTGGAGCGGCAGCAATTCTACATTGCTGATATTGAATTTATATGTCCTATCAGGAGCACTGGTATAAACGACCTCACATTTATCATTGTTGAACCGCAGACTTGCAACTTCATCCGTTTGATCCTTGCCCTTTATAATAATCAGATTTTTCCGTGCATCCATGGCATTTATCTCCATATTCAGTATGCGATCATTGGCAGTATTTACATGATAACACACTCTACTTGAATAAGCAATTTACCTTCCCCCCGCCCCGGCTATTGACAGCGCGCAAAAACCTGATATAATAGCACAGTACAATTGAACACCTTATCAAGAGCGGTGGAGGGAACGGCCCTGTGAAGCCCGGCAACC
>CACXED010000357.1 GCA_902766575.1 uncultured Ruminococcus sp.
AGCAGGGCGGCGTCGCGCTCGACGGCGAAAAGGTCGAGACCTTTGATCTCACCGTTCCGAAAGAAGCTCTTGTCAAGGGCGTGAAGCTCCGCAAGGGCAAGAAAATTTTCCACAAAGCGATAGCTAAATAATAACCCGGCGTCCTCATAAAAGGGGACGCCGCTTTTGTGTATAAACCTCCGCCTTTCGGGCAAAATACTGAAAAACGGAGGAAAACACAATGATCAAAGCTGTAATGTTCGACACCAAGCCCTACGACCGCGAATCCTTTGAGCGCGCGCTCGGAGATTCCAAAGATATCTCGATAAAATACTACGACACAAAGCTCAGCATCGACACGGTCGGGCTCGCGCACGGCTCGGACGCCGTGATAGTCTTTGTAAACGACGAGCTCGGAGCCGACGTCATCGGCGAGCTGTACGAAATGGGAGTGAAGCTCATCGCCCTGCGCTGCGCGGGCTTCAACAACGTCGACGTCAAGGCAGCCTACGAGAAGCTGCACATTCTCAGAGTTCCCGCCTACTCGCCCTTTGCGGTCGCCGAGTTCACGATGGCTCTGCTGCTGACCTCGGTAAGGCGGATTCACAAGGCGTACAACCGCACGCGCGAGTTCAATTTCAGTCTCTCAGGGCTGACCGGCTTCGACCTGCACGGCAGAACGGTCGGTGTGATCGGAGCGGGGAAGATCGGCAGAGCCTTCATCAATATCTGCAACGGCTTCGGAATGAGAGTGCTGGCTTACGACAAGTTCCCCTCTGACGGCGTGAACGCCGAGTTCGTTACTCCAGAGAAAATTTATTCCGAGAGCGATATCATCTCGCTCCACTGTCCGCTGACCGACGAGAATTACCACATGATCGACCGCGATTCGATAGCCGCGATGAAGGACGGCGTGATCATCCTGAACACCTCGCGCGGATCGCTGATTGACTCGGAGGAGCTGCTCGCCGGACTGCTTTCAAAGAAGATAGGCGCCGCCTGCCTCGACGTTTACGAGGAGGAATCGGATCTTTTCTTTGATGACCGCTCGGGGCATATACTGCGCGACGACATACTCGCGCGGCTGCTGTCGATGCCGAATGTGATAGTAACGTCTCATCAGGCGTTTCTGACCGACGAAGCGCTCTCGAACATCGCCGACACCACGATAGGGAATATCCGCAGCTTCTTCTCGGGAGCGGAGCTTGAAAACGAAATATCCTACAATAGCTCGTTTTTAAGAAAATGAATATTTGACGCTGTTGTTTGATGTGACAATTTACGCCCGGCGAGCATATGCTAAAGTACAGCCGCCTGTTGGAGACGGCTGGAAATCATATGAAAGGCATGGTATTGTCATGTCAGAGATGAATCGAAACGGCTGCCGCGGCTCGGCGCCGATCTCGGGAGGCTCGTTCCCGGGAAACGGCTGTCCGGGAGCCGGGAGCGTGCTTATTGATACCTATCAGGTCTTTGACAGCTGCCGCGACCGCGACTGCTTCGAGGACACGAGAGTATTCCTCGACGAGCTCGGTCAGAACCTCATCGAGCACACGAGTCAGGTTCGCGTCAAGAGCGCGGAAATCTGCTCTGCGGCTATCAGCGTCGACCCCGTTCAGTTTTCCCGCGGATTTTACCGCGTCACCGTGCGCAGCTTCGTCCGGCTCGAGTGCGAAGCCTGCGTCTGCCCCGGACGTCCACAGTGCTTCACCGGCATCGCAGTTACAGAAAAGAGCTCGGTGCTCTACGGCGGAGAGGGCGAGGTTCGCGTGTTCCGCTCCAACGCGGTCAGCGACAGCTTCTGCTCGGCTCCGTGTCAGGGCGAGATGACCACGAATCTTCCGGTCGCGGTCGTTGAGACTGTCGACCCGGTAGTGCTCGGAGCGCGTGTAGTCGAGCCTGCAACCTCGCATTGCTGCCAGTGCTGCTGCTGCGACGATATCCCCGAGCCGATCAGATCGGTATTCGGAGGCCCTCCGATAGATCAGGGTCAGCGCTATCTCGTCGTATCGCTCGGCTTCTTCTCGGTGATCCGTCTCGAGCGTCCCGAGCAGTATCTCGTCAACGCGGTCGAGTTCAGCGTTCCTGACAAGGAATGTTCTCACAGCGACGACGACTCTCCCTGCGACGCTTTCAACCGCATGGCGTTCCCGACCGAGGAATTCGCTCCCGGACGTATGCGTACCGATATCGGATTCGGCAGTTCTAACTGCGGCTGCCAGGGTGCGGCAGGCTCTCAGGGCGCGAACCAGCCCGGAGGCTCGAATCAGAACGACAGCGGCTGCGGCTGCCGCGGAAGATAACCGCAGAAAAATCAGGGAGGCAGCGCCTCCCTGATTTTACTTGACGGCGACCGCGTCCGGATCGTCCGTATATTTTTTCATCAGCTTTCGCATCATAACGACAAAGCAGATGCAGTGAACTCCGGCGGTCAGGATCCACGATATCGGATAGGATATGTAGACCGTCTCGATGATGTGATACTGTGGTATGTTGAATACCGTCGCCAGCCAGACGAGCCTGAACACGCAGGCTCCGATCAGCGAGACTGCCATCGGCAGCACCGAGTAGCCGATACCTCTCATTCCGGCGGTCAGAACCTCCATCATTCCGCAGAGAAAATAGGGCGACGCCACGAACGCAAAGCGCACTATCCCGGCTTCAACGACCTCGAGCGTGTCGGAATAGATCCAGAGCAGCTCGTTCCCGAGGAAGGTCAGCGCGTTGCCGAGCACGAGTCCGGTGACTATGACGCACGCCTGACCGATGAGCTGGATCTTTATTATCCGTCTGAAGCGGTGCTGACCGAAATTCTGGCTCGTGAAGGAGACCGCAGCTTGATAGAACGCGTTCATCGCGACGTAGACAAAGCCCTCGAGATTCGCCGCAGCCGCGTTTCCGGCGACGACCACATCTCCGAACAGGTTTATCGACGACTGAATCACGACGTTCGACAGCGAGAAAAGCGTTCCCTGTATCCCGGCGGGCAGTCCGATGCTGATTATCTGTCCGAGCTTCCGGCGGTCGATGCGCAGATTTTTGAGAACGAGCTTTATCGCTCCGGTCTCGCGCATCAGGCAGCGGACTATCAGCGCCGCAGACAGCACCTGAGTTATGACCGTCGCGAGCGCGACTCCCACAACGTCCAGCCTGAACACCACGACGAAGATGATGTTCAGCACGACATTCAACACTCCCGCCGCCGAGAGATAATAGAGCGGACGCTTGGTGTCTCCGATGGCTCTGAGCAGCGCGCTTCCGAAGTTGTAGACCGTCGTCGCGGTCATTCCGAGAAAATATATTCTGAGATAGACCGACGCGAGCCCGACGATATTCTCGGGCGTGGACATCAGTCCGAGCATCTTCTCCGCGCCGAAAAGTCCGAGCAGCGTCAGGAAAACTCCGCCGATGATGCTCAGCAGTATAGAGGTGTGAACGGTTTTTGAGAGCTCCTCGTCGCTCTTGGAGCCGTAGTAGCGCGCGGCGAGGACGTTCACTCCGGCGGAAAGTCCGATGAAGAAGTTGGTCATCAGGTTCACGAGCGCGCCGTTTGAGCCGACCGCCGCCATCGAGTTGTCGCCGCAGAACTTACCGACGACGATTATATCAGCGGCGTTGAATAAAAGCTGGAGTATACTCGCAGCCATCAGCGGAATCGCGAACTTGAGCATTTTCGGCAGTATCGGTCCGCTGCACATATCTATATCATAGCGTTTAGACGCTTTTGCAGATGCCATTATTTCTCCTCACATATGTAAATTGTTGCCTTAATATTATAGCGCAGAATCGGGTCAATGTCAATGAAAAGCTGACTTTTTTTATCACGAAAGAAACGGCGAAAAATCGCCCGGTTATATCGCTTTTGTCAATAGACCCGGAATGTTTGACAAAAAATAAACTATTCTTGACTTTTTATAAATTCATGATATAATATAATGGGTCAAGTTTTTAAGACTGCTGAACCCGGCAGTCGGGCATAATGAAAGGATGAGCAAAATGCTTGAAACGAGAAAGACCA
>CACXED010000358.1 GCA_902766575.1 uncultured Ruminococcus sp.
CATTCAGCGCACCTCTGCAAGCCCTTCAAGCTGCTGATGGGTACGGTCTGCCGCTCGAAGTGGCGCGAGAACGACGAAAAGGAGCGCATCTGGGTCATCGAGCCGTCCCACCCGATTGCCGAGGGACTGCCCGAATACATCGAACTGCCGATGGAGGAAACCTACGGCGAGCGCTTCGAGATACCGAAGCCCGACGACCTGATCTTCATCAGCTGGTTCTCGGGCGGCGAGGTGTTCAGAAGCGGCTGCTGCTACAACCGCGGGCTCGGAAAGATATTCTACTTCCGCCCGGGACATGAGGAGTATCCGACTTTTTACCGCGACGATATCGCGCTGATAATCCGCAACGCCGTCGAATGGGCGAAGCCGCTGAACTTCACCGCGCCGACGCTCGGACACTATGAGGCGCTCGAAAAGGTACCCGACAAGTTCGCCGGAAAGGACGACGCAGAGCGGAAGCATCTGAATCTTTAATTAACCGAAAGGATACAAAATCATGGTCAGAATAGGAATCATCGGACTCGGAAGAATCTCCGGAAATCACATCGGACAGCTTCTGAACTGCTTGGACGCTAAGATCACCGCCGTCTGCGATATTGACGCGGAGAAGCTGAAATCGGCGGGAGACCGGCTGAATATCCCCGAATCGCACCGCTTTTCCGACTACCGCGAGCTGATCGCCTGCCCGGACGTAGAGGCGGTCGAGATCTGCACTCCGAACTACCTGCACGTGCCGATGGCGCTCGACGTCATACGCGCAGGAAAGGCGGTGGAGGTCGAAAAGCCGCTCTCGACCTCGTATGAAAACGGCGTCGGAGAGCTCGTCTCGGAGATAAAGCGCACCGGACTGCCCGCGATGATGTGCTTCTCCTACCGCTTCATGCCCGCGGTTCGCTACGCGAAGGATCTTATCGGGCAGGGAAAGCTCGGGAAGCTCATCAACGTCACGGTTGAATATCTCCAGTCGGGCGTGTTCATTCCAGGACGGAAGCTCGAATGGCGCTTTGTCAAGGAATACGCCGGAAGCGGAACGCTCGGCGACCTCGGGGTGCATCTTATCGACATGACGCGCTTCCTCGTCGGCGACTTCGAGAGTATCTACGCTATGTCAAAAACTGTCGTCACCGAGCGGCAGAAGCTCGACAGCGACGAATATGCTCCGGTGCTTGTGGACGACCTCACCGGAATGATGGCGCGCCTTGAGGGCGGAGTTATCGCGAATATGCTCTTTACCAAGTGCGCGATCGGCGAATCGAACACGATACGGTTCGAGATTTACGGCACCGACGGTATCATCAAATTCAATCTGAATAATCCGAACGAGATAACCCTCTGCTTTGCCGCAGAGAACCGCACCGACGGCAGGCAGAAGACGATTCCTGTACCCGAGGAATACCGTCTCGGTCAGGAGTACGCCTTTGTACAGGCGGTGCAGGGCAAGCTCACGCCCTATTTCCCGTCGGTGACTGAGGGCGCGGAGTGCCAGAGAATCCTCGACGCGGCCGTCCGCTCTGCCGCTGAAAATCGGATAGTCGCGCTCTGAGCCTGACTGCTCTTACTAAGTCAAAAATTTATTTATATAAGGAAGGAACAAAATCATGAAACACCGCGCTTATTCTCTTACCGCCCTGCTTCTTGCTCTGCTGACCGCAGCGTCATGCGGAGGGAACGGTTCTTCCCCTGAAACGACCGCGCCCGACAGCACGGAGGACACGACTACCTCAGCCGTATCCGACCGTCTCGCCGAGCTGGGCGAACGCGATTTCGGCGGCGCGACCTTTACAATTCTCGACGACGCCGGAAATATCAACGTCAACCACCCCGACGAGACGCTCGAGGGCGACACGGTAAACGACGCCGTCGCAAAGCGCAATCAGCTTATCTCCGAAAAATACAACATCAATTTCGAATATCTCACCGGAGACGGCGCGGACGGACGCGCAAAGCTCGTCAGAAACTCGGTCATGTCGGGCGATAACGAATACGATCTGTTTTTCTCGATTCTGCCAATGAGTATAGCGCCGCTCGCGACCGAGGGTATCCTCGCCGACCTCTGCCAGATGGACGCGCTTTCGCTTGACGAGAAGTGGTGGAGCCCGCTGGTTTACGAAAACTGCCGTATCGGCGGCAAGATGTACTACACGACCGGAGATATCTCGCCGATCTCCTACCGCGCTCCCGCCTGCTACTACGCCAACGAGACCCTGCTCGATCAGTATAAGATTTCAAAGGACGAGATCTACACGGCGGTCGAGAACGGAACCTGGACGCTTGATATGCTCAACAGGCTTGCGGGCGAGCTTGACCGTGATCTGAACGACGACAACGCGTTCTATGCCGACGATGACTTCTTCGGAATACTGAACGAGAACAATGGTCTGACCGCCGCCTGCTTCATGGCCGCCGCCGGAGTCAACCTGAGCTCGATCGACAGCGACGGAAATCTCTATGCCGATCTCAATTCGGAAAGAGCGATCAGCGCGGTCGAAAAGCTGTCCGAGGTGCTGTCAAAGGCTCCGAGAAAGGATCAGAACGCGCTCCATAACGCGTTCAAGAACGACCGTGTCGTGTTCCTGATGCACTACGCAAGCTCTGGCTACACCCGTTACCGCGATATGAACTCGAACTATATAATGCTCCCGCTTCCTAAGTACGATGAGAATCAGGAGACCTACCGCAGCCTCGTCAACACCTGGTGCAATGCGTTTGTCTGCGTTCCGACTACCGCCGACACCGAGCGCGCGGGCTTTATAATGGAGGTTATGGCGTA
>CACXED010000359.1 GCA_902766575.1 uncultured Ruminococcus sp.
CGGATAGAAGTGCAAAAGCTCTCCGCCGCATTTCGGGCAGGAAAAGAGCCTTATCGCTCCGCGGCGGTTCATACGCGAGCCGTTGTAATAGCTCCGGCGCATGATATTCAGCGCGTCGGCGTCGAGCGCTCCGAATACGACCGCCGCTTCGATCGCGTCGGTGAGCGAGCTCGGCAGCAGGTCGATATAATGATAGTCGAGCTCGCCGTCGAGTATCTTCTGGAACACCACATACGGCGTATAGGGTCCGAGCAGCGGCATCAGGCGCTCCAGCAGATTCGGGTCCATGTCGGCGAGCGAGTCAAAGGTCGCCGATTTCATCAGCTTTTCTGTGCCGGTCTCGTCGAGGTATTCGGCGAGCGACAGCACCGCGGATATGCTGATCCCCTGCTTCGAAAGGCTCTCCGAGAGCCTTTCGAGTACGCTCGGCTTCAGAAGCGGCGCGAGGTTCACGACGTCCGAGGCGTTCTTCGGAGAAACGTCGCGTCCGGCGGCGACCGCGTCGATTATCTCAGCCTCGCCCTCGGTAGGGTCTCCGGCGTTTATGAGAAGCCCGAGCGGGATCCTGAATATCGCCGCCATATCCTTTACCACCGAGATATCGGGAAAGCTGTCGCCGCACTCGTAGCGGCTGATCGCCTGTCTTGTCAGGTTGAGCCGGTCGGCGAGCTCCGACTGGGTCATATCCGCGCTCTTGCGGAGCTTCGCGATGAACGCGCCGAATTTTGCCGTGTCGAACATATTGATCTCCCTTCGCTTGTCTGTAAGTAGATTATATCATACTATTCGCCATGTGTCAAGCAATGTTTGATTGCGCGCGGGGCATATTCGCGCCCGGACTTTAATATATATATTCTCGAAAGCGAACAAGAGGAGGACGATATCAAATGGCAGATACCTCGATATACCGGGATATAGCCGAGCGTACCGCGAATACCTTCTATCTCGGAGTGATAGGTCCGGTGCGCACCGGAAAATCCACATTCATCAAGAAGTTCATGGAGACTCTCGTGATACCCAACATCGCCGACGAGAACGAGCGCGAGCGCGCCCGCGACGAGATGCCCCAGTCGGCGGCCGGAAAGACCGTCATGACTACCGAGCCGAAATTCATCCCCGACGAGCCGGTGGAGATAACCCTCGCCGACAACGCGGTCATGAAGGTCAAGATGGTCGACTGCGTGGGCTACATAATCCCCGGCGCGATGGGACACATCGAGGACGGTCACGCCCGGATGGTTCACACTCCGTGGCAGACCGAGCCTATGCCTTTCATTCAGGCGGCGGAGTTCGGGACGCGCAAGGTCATCCGCGAGCACTCGACGGTCGGGATGCTCGTGACTACCGACGGCACTATCGGCGAGCTTCCACGCGAAAATTACATCGAAGCGGAGGAACGGGTCGTCCGCGAGCTCAAGCAGATAAACAAGCCCTTTGCGATAATCCTCAATTCCGCGAGCCCGCAGAGCGACGCAGCGGTGAGCCTCGCCTACAAGTTAGAGGAGAAATACGAGGCTCCGGTGGCGCTGGTCAACTGTCTCGAGCTCGACAGCGACGATATACGGCATATACTCGAGCTCGTGCTGTCCGAGTTCCCGGTCTGCGAGATACGTGTAAAGCTGCCCGACTGGGTAGGAGCGCTCGCGCCCGGACACAAGCTGAAATCGGCTCTGAACGACTTTGTGATGGAGCGCGCCGGACGCGTGACCAAGATCGGCGAGATCGCTAAAATCTTCACCGAGCCGTCGGACAGCGAGTATGTCAGGAACGTAAGAATCGAAAAAATCGACCTCGGAAAGGGCGTCGCCGACCTGACGCTCGAGCTCTGCGACGGGCTTTACTACAGGACGATAAGCGAGCTCTGCGGCTTTGAGATCGACGGCGAGGAGAAGCTGATAACCCTGCTGTCCGACCTCGCGGTGATGAAGAAGAAATACGACCGGGTCGCCGAAGCGCTCGAGGACGTGGAGTCCAAGGGCTACGGAATAGTCATGCCCGAGATCGACGATCTGAAGCTCGAGGAGCCCGAGATAGTCAAGCAGTCGGGCGGCTACGGCGTCAGGCTCCGCGCCAGCGCTCCGAGCGTCCACATGATAAAGGCCGACATCGAGACCGAGATAAGCCCGATGGTCGGCACCGAGCAGCAGTCTGAGGAGCTTGTCAAATATATGCTCCGGGAGTTCGAGGAGGATCCGAAGAAGATCTGGGAGTCGAACCTGTTCGGTAAGACCCTATACGAGCTGGTCAACGAGGGGCTTCACACAAAGCTCGGACATATGCCCGAGGACGCCCGCGCCAAGCTCTCCGAGACCCTCGCGCGGATCATCAACGAGGGCAGCGGCGGACTTATCTGCATAATTCTTTAGAATATTTCTCCCGGAGCTTGAAATTGCGACCCGACTGTGGTATAATATCAGGGTCAAAAACTCCCGGGAGAAATTTATTATGAAGGAATATTTCGGCTACGTCCAGATAATCGGCTACATAGGACTGATTTTCAGCGTCATAGCCTTTCAATGCAAAAAGCACAGGAACGTGATGATCTTCAAGACGGCGAACGAGCTGATCTTCTGCGTTCAGTACATACTGCTCGGCGCCTATACCGGAGCGGCGATGAACTGTGTCGGCTCGGCGCGGAATCTTATCTTCGCCCGGACTGTCGCAAAGGGACGCTCGACGCGGGGCTGGCAGGCGCTGTTCGCGGTGTTTTTCACGGCGTTCGGTATATTCACATGGCAGGGACCGATCAGCGTCATGATCATCGCCGCCAAGGTCATCACCACTATCGCATACGGGATCGAGAACACGACCTTGGTCAGACTGCTGACCCTGCCGACGAGTATCTGCTGGCTCATTTACAACGGCTGGTCGGGCTCGGTCGGCGGCGTGCTCTGCGAGGCGTTCACGATAGCTTCCATACTGATCGCGATGCTGAGGATAGACCTGCCGCGGCTGAGAGCCTCGAGAGCAAATCGCGGCGAAGATCATGTCTGAATCTGATTCAGAGCAGATTCTCCGACAGATATTCCGCTACGCCGTCCGAATCGTTCGAGCCGATTACCCGGGTCGCCGCGGCTTTGAGCTCGGGTACGGCGTTCGCGACGGCGCAGCTCTCGTCTGCGATTCTGAACATCGAAAGGTCGTTCGCGCCGTCTCCGAATACCACGATCCTTTCGCAGCCGAGGAGCTCTGCGAGTCTCAGCGTCGCCGACGCCTTGTCCGAGCCGGACGGCAGCAGCTCGAGCCAGTGATCCTTTGAGTAAAAATCGGGCTGAAATATTCTCGTGAAGCCCTGCGCCGCTTCAAAAGCCGGACGCAGAGCTTCTTCCTTTCCGATGCAGGAGATATAGAATATCTCGCCGAGCCAGAGACTTTCGCGGCCGGTGGGATTGTCCCGCGGGTCGCCTTTCCGCGAGTCGAGAAAGCGCCGCTCCTCGTCGGTCAGCCGCTCCGGGACATAGCTGTAGACCTCGCGCCCGGCTCTGATCGAGTAGACGATCGGCTCGACCGAAAAGCGCTCGAGAGCCGCTCTCGCGCGAGAGATATCCCCGGGCGTGAATACCGATTTATACAGGTATTCGCCCGATTTTTTCTGTATGAACGCGCCGTTGTGGAGGATCAGCGGTATCTTTGAATCTACCTCTCCGACGACCTTCATCGCGGTGTGGAGCGACCTCGCCGTCGCGAACGCCAGCTTCACACCGCGCGAGAGCAGCCTATTCACCGTCCGGAGCGTGAAATCCGAGAGCGTGGCGTCGCTTCTCAGCAGCGTCCCGTCGAGGTCGGTCACAAACAGCGTTTTTTCTTTATCGTACATAGCTTTTCTCCCATATCGTGATATGTGATTATTCTATCACAAAACGCCGTGAATTTCAATAGCCTGAGTTTACATTTAATTAACATTCAGCATATCAGCCCGACACAGAAATATGTTATATTAAATGTAATATGTATGGAATGGATTAAAAAATGAAGAAAAAAAGTAACTCGCGGCTGTTTATCGCGACAGTCCTCGCCGCTTTGATAATCCCGCTCGCCGCGGTACTGCTGCTCGGTTCGCTGGCGGTGATAACCGAGACCGATGTGGCTTATCCGGAGATCATATCTCAGGCGCTCTATTATCTCAAGGAGCTTGTGAGCGTGCTGAGCGTTTTTGCGGCTTCGGGATGTCTTGTTTACTCGTTTGTGAATGGATGCGGCAGATCGGGCTGCGCCGCTGTCTGCTTTGTGTCGATACCGCTTGTCTATCTCGTGTCGGCGCTGGCAGATTCGGCGTTCTACGGCGATCAGGCGCTCAGCGCGGTATATCTGATCCCGATGGTGATAAACAGCCTTTTCGAGGCGCTCCGTTATCTTATTGTGATTCTCGTCGCCCGGATGATCGGGAAGAACGCGAAAGGCTCTGGCAGGAGCTTCGGGCTCGAGCTCTTTTCGCTCGAGGGCGCGCTGTCGAGAGGCGTATTTTTCGGGACGCTGACCGTCTTTGCGACGCTGATAGTCACAAGCCTGACCGACACGCTGTCGCTCCTCGCCGAGTACGGCGCTCCGGTCAACCTGAGCGAGCTTATCTATCTGATCCTGCCCTATCCGACGGCGATAGTCTACAGCGTTATCGGATATTTTGTCATGTTCGCGGCAGTATCGTTCTGCATGAAAAATATGAAAGGAAAGAAGTAAAATGGAAATCAGGAGAGCCGTCCCGGCGGACGCGGATAAAATTCTCGAGCTGCTTTCTCAGGTCGAGCAGATACACTATCTCGGAAGACCCGATATCTTCCGTCCGAACGGGATAAAATTCACAGGAGACGAGCTTACAGAGCAGATGAGCGACGACAGCCGCCCGATCTTCGTCGCGGTAAAGGACGGCGAGGTCGTCGGCTACTCGTTCTGCATAATCGGTGAGATCAAGGACAGCACGATGCTCAACGACGCTAAAACCCTGCACATCGAGGACGTCTGCGTCGACGAGAACCGCCGCGGCGAGAATGTCGGCGGCGAGCTGATGGAGTTCGTCAAGGACTACGCGAAGAAGATAGGCTGCGCGAGGGTCGACCTCGACGTCTGGGAGTTCAACGAGGGCGCGCGCAGATTCTACGAAAAGCACGGCTTCAAGGTTCAGAAGCGCAGAATGGATATCGTGCTCTGAAAAAATTCGAAAAAACCCCTTGACAAAAGGGAAAATCCGTGGTATAATATTCGGGTAAAGAAAGAAGGACTCTCCGTCCTCACCGCCTCAAATTGCTGACAGCGGTCAAGAATGATCATATGTGCCTATGCGTCAATTGAGTATACCTCAATGAACACGGGATTTTGATTGTGCGGAGCGTTCTTCGCACAATCTTTTGTTTTATTTGGAGGTGCTCGCTATTAGCACAAAAGAACTGCAGATCAATGAGGAGATCCGGGCAAAGGAACTGCGTATCGTCGGAGAGAACGGAGAGCAGGTAGGAGTTATGTCCTCCAGCGCCGCGCTCGCTATGGCTTACGAAAAGGATCTTGACCTTGTGCTCATCGCTCCCACCGCTCAGCCGCCGGTCGCACGTATCATGGATTACGGCAAGTACCGCTTCGAGCGCGACAAGAAGGAGAAGGAAGCCAAGAAGAAGCAGACTGTTGTCGAAGTCAAGGAGATACAGCTTTCCTGCCGCATTGATACACACGATTTCGAGACCAAGGTCAAGCACGCTCACCGCTTCATCGGCGACGGAAACAAGGTCAGGGTCGTTGTGAAATTCAAGGGCCGCGAAATGAGCCATCTCGATATCGGACGCGATATCCTCGCAAAATTCGAGGAAGCCTGCGCCGACATCGGTACGGTCGAAAAGCGTCCGGCGCTTGAGGGACGCTTTATGAGCATGATCATCAATCCCATAAAGCAGCCTGCCAAGTAATTGTTGCTTTGCCGTCCTGACGGCTGACAGTACACCGAAAATCAACGAGAGCCAAAAGCTCATCAATAGTAAGGAGTAAATTAAAATGGCAAAAATAAAGACTCACAAGGCTACCGCCAAGAGATTCTCTACCACCAAGAGCGGACTCGTCAAGCTCAACCACACCAACCGCCGCCACAAGCTCGGCATCAAGACCCCCAAGAGAAAGAGACAGCTCCGCGGCAACGCTTACCTCAGCAAGGCTATGGCAGCAAACTACAGATCGCTGCTCGGCGAATAAGCCCGTCTGTTTCACACACTATCAAGAAATTACTGGAGGATAACATAAAATGGCAAGAGTTAAAGGCGCGATGATGACTCGCAAGAGAAGAAATAAGGTTCTCAAGGCTGCTAAGGGCTACTGGGGCGCTAAGTCCAAGCACTTCAAGATGGCCAAAGAGCAGGTGATGAAGAGCGGCAACTACGCTTTCGCCGGAAGAAAGATGAAAAAGAGAGACTTCCGTTCTCTCTGGATCGCTCGTATCTCCGCTCAGGCAAAGGTCTGCGGCATGAACTACTCAACCCTCATGCACGGACTCAAGGTCGCAGGCATCGACCTCAACAGAAAGATGCTCGCTGAGATCGCGGTCTCCGATAAGGACGCTTTCGCAGCTATCGCAGAGCAGGCCAAGGCGGCTCTCGCAAAATAATCAGACCTTAAAATAACCGGTTCAGTCGGTAAAATAACCGGCAGAGCCGGTTATTTTGTTACAGGAGAGGGTGATCGAAATGCCAGACTATGAGACGATAATCAGCCGCAAGAATCCGCTCGTCACCCGAATGGCTAAGCTCGGAGACCGCAAGTTCCGCGACCTTGAGGGGCTGTTCCGGCTCGACGGAGTAAAGCTCTTTTCAGAGGCGGTCAGAAGCGGCGTCGGGATCGAATATGTCTTTGCGACAAAGGCGAAACTAAACGAGCTGTCGGAGCTGATCTCAGCCTCGGGCGCGAGGGCTTTTGAGGTAACGGACGAGGTTCTGGAAAAGCTCACCGACGAAAAGGCTCCGCAGGGGATAGTCGCAGCGGCGAGGAAGTTCCCGACTCTCCCGGAGGGCGAGCTGCCGGAGGGCGGCTTTCGCGCGCTGCTGCTGTCGTCGATACGCGATCCGGGAAATCTCGGGACTATCGTGCGCACCGCCTACGCTTTCGGCATCGACCGCATCTATCTGAGCCGCGACTGCGCCGATATTTACTCGCCCAAGACGATCCGGGCGGCGATGGGAACGATTTTCCGCCAGAAGCTGACTCTCGTCGGCGATGAGATCGAGCTTGTCGGACGGCTGAAATCGGCGGGCTGCGAGGTCTACGCAGCGGCGCTCCGACAGGGAGCTAAAAGTCTCGGGAGCTTCACGCTGCCCGAGCGGGTCTGCTTCGCCGTCGGAAACGAGGGACACGGGCTCGACGACAGCCTGATCGACGCCTGCTCGGGGACGGTTATCATCCCGATGGTCAGCGGCTGCGAGTCGCTGAACGCCGCCGGAGCCGCCGGAATTCTCGCATGGGAGATGAGGAGAACGCGATGAAATTCATAAACGCACTGATCTTCGACACCGACAG
>CACXED010000360.1 GCA_902766575.1 uncultured Ruminococcus sp.
CGCCGAGATCGCCGAGGAATACGCGGGCAGAGTCAAGGTCGGAAAGGTCAACGTCGATGAAGAACCCGAGCTCGCCGCGGCTTTCAGCGTCTCGAGCATACCGACCGTCATCGTCGTTAAGAACGGAACGGTCGCGGAGGTCTCTATCGGCTACAAGCCCAAGTCCGAGCTTGTAAAGCTCATAGAGGGCTGAGCGAAAACCGCGCCGTTCGGCGCGAAAAATTGGAGCGATCAATTTGTTATCGGAAAAAGACTCTCTGACCGCCGATATGCACACGCACACAAGTCATTCGGTGGACGGAAAATGCTCGCCGGACGAGCTCTGCCGCGCCGCCTTTGAGCGCGGCGTCGGAGCGATAAATATCTCGGATCACTGCGACGTGAACCGCGACGGCGAGCTTGACTGCTTTGGCGACAGCTCGGCCTCGGTGCGCGACGCGCTGCGGCTCAAGCGCGAATACGCGGGCAGAATGAAGGTTCTCGCCGGAATCGAGGTCGGCAACGCGCACTGGAATCCCACGCTCGCAAAGCGCTGCATGGCGCTCGAGGGCGTCGACTGCGTGACCGGCTCGGTTCACAGACTGCGCTACGAGGGCGAGCTTTACGTCACGACAAAGGCTGACTTCGCGCATATGCCGCCGAAGCTGATCTCGGAGCTGGTACGCTACTATTTCGAGGAGATCCAGCTGATGCTCGACATTACCCGACCGGACATATTGGCGCATCCGACCTATCTTCTCAGATATATAGTCGGCTGGCATCATGTCAGCGTCGATATCGCCGACTATTCGGACTGTGTTGACAGAATCCTGCGCCGCGTGATTTCCGACGGAATCGCGCTCGAGGTCAACACGCAGTCGGTCAGGGACAGGCTCGCCGGGTACGATATCTATCTGCTCGAGAGGTATTACGGGCTCGGCGGGCGGCTGATAACCCTCGGCTCGGACGCGCACAGCGCCGACCGCATCGCGAACGGCTTTGAAATCGCCGCGTCTGAGCTGAGGCGCATCGGCTTTTCGAGCGCCTGCTATATCGAGAACCGGGCGATAAAAAGCTACAAACTATAGGGAGAAATACAGATGAAAGCTACTGAAATGTTCGGCGCGGCGAAATGGACGTCGCCCGGAAAGAACGACGTGAGCTGCATACGCGGCGAGTTCGGACTAGAAAAGCCGCTCGCGTCGGCGGTGATAAATATCTGCGGGCTCGGAATGTACGAGCTCTGCGTCAACGGGAAGCGCATCGGCGACGACCGCTTCGGAACGCTGTATACCGACTTCCACGCATACGAGAGCCAGGCCTGCACAAAAGTCCACGGCGAAAAGCTGAACCACAGAATCTACGTCTCGAAGTACGACATAACCGCCGAGCTTGAAGCGCAGAACTGCATCGGAGTGACGCTCGCAAACGGCTGGTATCGCGCGCGCTACACAAAATGGGGCGTGGTCAACGACTACGGCGACCCGAAGCTCTGCTTCAGAATCGAGCTTGAATACTCCGACGGCAGCCGGGGAGAGATTCTCTCGGGCGACTGGTTGAAATGGACGCAGAGCAATATTTTAAGCTGCCTGTTCTTCGAGGGCGAGGAGCAGGACTATAACTCGATACGGCTCGGCGAGTGGACAAAGCCCGGCTATGACGATTCCGCGTGGAACAGGCTCGCCGAGGTCGAAGCTCCGGACAGCGAGTATCTTTTCTCCGACTGCCCGCCCGATCGGATCATCCGTTACATAAAGCCGAAGCTGATCTCCGAGACCGAAAGCGAGTTTATCTACGACGTCGGCGAGAACATCACCGGAACGCCGATCCTAAAGCAGCGCGGCGAGGGAGTTGAAAAGCTGACCTTCCGCGTCTCGGAGCGTCTCGACCACTTTGGAAACATCGAGGACTACACGAATCACGGTCAGAAATCCTCCTTTGTCACCGACGGCAGCGACCGCGAGTATATGCTCCGCTTCTGCTGGAACGGATTCAGATACGTAGGCGTTTCAAAAAACGCTAAGATGGTCTCCTGCGCGGTCATACACTCGGATATAGCGGTAACGTCGGATTTCAGATCGGACGACAGCCTGCTCGACTGGCTGTATGAGACCTATATCCGCACGCAGCTCGACAATATGCACTGCGGAATCCCGTCCGACTGCCCGCAGTGCGAAAAGCGCGGCTACACCGGAGACGGCGAGCTCGTCTGCGAGTGCGCGATGCTGATGCTCGACGCGCAGAAATTCTACAAGAAGTGGCTCGGAGACATCGCCGACTGTCAGGACACGATCAGCGGTCACGTTCAGTACACCGCGCCCTACACGCGCTGCGGAGGGGGTCCGGGCGGCTGGGGCTGCGCGATCGCCGAGGTGCCGTATATCTACTACAAGACCTACGGCGACAGGTCGGTGCTCGAGGAGTTCCTGCCGAGAGTTCTGCGCTATTTCGACTACCTCGAGGCTCACAGCGAGAACGATCTCGTCGTCAGTGACCAGAAGGGCGAGTGGTGTCTCGGCGACTGGTGTACTCCCGAGGAGATAAAAATTCCCGAGCCGTATGTCAACAACTATTTCTACATAAAGACGATCAACCGTCTGCTCGAGTTCTGCGAGGTGCTCGGACGCGACGATCTCGTACCGAAGTTAGAGGAGCTTGCAAAGGTCAAGAAAGCGGCTGTCGTTGCGAAATATTTCGACGGGGCGACCGGAGACTTCTGCGGAGGTATTCAGGGCGCGAACGCTTTCGCGGTCGATCTCGGGCTGGGAGACGAGCGCACGCTTTCGAATATGGTCGCTCACTACGAGCGTGAGACCTGGTACGACACCGGAATTTTCGGAACCGATATCGTCACCCGCGTGCTGTTCGAAAAGGGCTATGCCGACCTCGCTTACCGGCTTCTCACGTCGAGCGGCAAGTACTCGTTCCGCGAGTGGATGAGCAGCGGCTGCACGACTCTGCCCGAATACTGGACGTACAACCGTTCGCAGAATCACCCGATGTTCGGCGCGGTGGTCAGATATCTGTTCACCTGTCTGCTCGGAATCGGTCAGGAGGGCGCGGGCTATAGGAAGCTCCGCATCGAGCCGAAGCTCGTGAACGGACTGAACTATGCCGAGGGTCACATCACGACGGTTCACGGCAAAGTCGGCGTCAGATACGTTAAGACTGACAGCGCGGTCAGCTTCCGTATCGAGATCCCCGAGGGAGTTGAAGCTGTCCTCGTCTGCGGCGGAGAGCATAAGCTCAGCGCGGGCGTGAACGAGCTGACGATCAGCAGATAAACAGAAAAATTCTCCGGCAGACAGCG
>CACXED010000361.1 GCA_902766575.1 uncultured Ruminococcus sp.
CTGTCAAGAATTTTTGTGAAGTATGACGGAAAAAGGGCAAGCAGATGCGTGCTTAAGGCTTTAGCCGTGAATTGTGCGGTGTTGCCTATAATATTATAGCGCGTTTTTATCGCGGGGTCAATCGTCAAAAGCTTCAAAATTAACATTTTATACTTGCTAATCTTTTTCGGATGCGGTATAATAAAATAGTTATGATAATTAAGGGGGTGAGCGCTATCGGACGCCGTCATGCGCACAGCTTTGTGGACGAATATTATTGGGACACGCTCGACAACGCGGCGAAGCTCGTGCCGGCGGTCTCGGATACGCGCGGCTCCAACGTCTTTCGCGTCAGCGCGGTGCTTTTTGAGGAGATAGACCCGGAGCTGCTTCAGAAAGCGCTCGAACGGGCGCTGGAGGTCTTTCCGGCTTTTGCGGTCAGGCTCAGACGGGGACTTTTCTGGTATTATCTCGACGCTAACCGCGAGACTCCGAGGGTCACAAAGGAGTCCGACTACCCCTGCGCTCCGATCGGCAAGGGACGGGACAAGGGCTTCCTTTTCCGCGTCACCTACTACGGAAAACGGATAAATCTCGAGATGTTCCACGCGCTGTCCGACGGAATGGGCGCGGCTCAGTTCCTGCACGTCATTGTCTGCTATTACTTCAATCTCCGCGACGGCGAGGTCATGCCCGAGGAATACATACGCGATTACTGCGACCGGGTCGCCCGCGATTTTGACGAGGACAGCTTCGGCAGACTGGCTGAGTCAAATCCGACTCAGCCGGAAAAAATCGCTCAGCCCGGAAAGGCTGAAAAGGAGCCGGACGCCTTTCAGTTCGGCGGCTACTGCTACGACGGAGCGAGGCTCGGAGTGCTGACGCTGCTGCTCCCGGCGGATAAGCTGCTCGGCTTTGCCCATGAGCTCGGCTGCACGATGTCGGAATATCTCGCATCGCTGATAATCTGGGCGATCTGGAACACGGCGTACCGGCGCTCAAACCGCAGTCGACCGATCGTCATCAGCCTGCCGGTCAATCTGCGCGGGATGTTCGGCTCCACGACGATGCGGAATTTCTTCGGACACGTCAACATTTCGGTCAAGCCCTCGCCGGGGGACAAGCTCGAGGACATCGCGGCGGCAGTGAAGGAGAGCTTCGCGTCCTGCCTGAACCGCGAGTACTTTGAGCGTCAGATAGCCGGAAACGTCGCGATCGAAAAGATAACTCCGGTCAGATTCGTCCCGATCTGGA
Source organism: uncultured Ruminococcus sp. (assembly GCA_902766575.1). Lineage (GTDB taxonomy): Bacteria > Bacillota > Clostridia > Oscillospirales > CAG-272 > Flemingiibacterium. The sequence continues at coordinate 1,234 of CACXED010000361.1, forward strand.
TAAAGGATCTCGTCATGCGGATCATCTTTTCAAGGTCGGAGAAGAACTACACGATCACGATGTCAAATCTCGGCAGACTCAGCCTGCCCGACGCGATAGCCGACCGCGCCGAGCGCTTTGAGATGTTGCTCGGCGGCTCGCGGACGCACCCGAAGAAGGTCTCGCTCTGCTCTTATGGGAACACTCTGGCGATCTCATTCTCGTCGACGATCGACGACAACTCGATGGAGCGCTTCATAGCCAAATATTTCTCGGAGCGCGGCGTTTCGGCGACTGTTGTGTCGAATGAAACTCCGCCGCCCGAAAAGAAAAAGAAGCCGAAAAAATCCAAAAAACCGAAAAAGGAGGGATCTGAGTGCGCTGCTGCAAAGGCTGCGGAGTAAAGCTCGCGAACGATCTTTGCTACTGCCCGCTCTGCGACATGGAGACGGTGAAGCTCGACGACTCCTTTGAGGAGGATTATCCCTATATCAAAAAGCGGATAACAAGGCGGCTATTTATAAAATCCGTGACCTTTTCGGCTCTGGCGGCGGTTTTGATCAGCTTTATTATCGAGCATCTGCTGCCGGAGAGCGGGAACTGGTATCTCATCGTGACCGCCTGCCTTATCTACGGCTGGCTGAGCTTTCTGACGGTGATGTACAACCTGCGCGATCCGGGCGGGATAGTGTTCAGTCAGCTGATACTGGTAAGTCTGCTGACCTCGGTGATAGACCGGCTCTGCGGCTGGCTGCGATGGTCGTTGAACTATGTCGTGCCGGGACTGGTCGCCGCTGCGGCGATAGCGATAGTGCTCTGCATCTCGATCCGACCAGACCGCTTCAGAACCTACACTATCTATCAGATGGTGATCGCCATTGCCGGAGCAGTGCCGGTAGCGCTCTGGTTCTGGGGACTTTCGGAGATCGAGTGGACGGCTGTTGCCGCGGCGACAGTGGCGGTATTCTGCTTTGCCCTGATACTCGTTTTCTCGCACCGGCACACCAAGAGCGAGCTTAAGAAAAGATTCCATATATAAAATAAATCGAAAGGAAGAATTATGCACGAAAAAACACGTGAACGAATAGCCGCAGTATGCCGTCGGCTTGCGTCAGAGGGGCTCTGCGGCACCGGAAGCGGAGCCGTCAGCCTTTACGACCGTCAATGCGGAGTGATCTTTATAAATTCCTCCGGCTCGTCAGCCGACGACGTCACGGCGGACAGGATCCTCGCCGTGCTCACGGACGGCGATATTTTAGAGGGAGAGGGGAATCTGCCGCCGGAGTTCTTCACTCATTCGGAGGTATACAAAGCGCTCGGCGGCGTCAATTCGATGATCACCTCCGATCCGGTCTGCGCGGTGTCCTACGCTCAGGCGGGCAGACCGATCAAGCCCTACGGAACGGCTCACGCCGAGAGCTTCGGCGATATGATCCCCTGCACAAGACGTCTCACTCCGGGCGAGATCGGCGGCGAGCTTCATAAAAATATCGGAAAGCTCATCGTCGAAACTCTCGACGGCGAGCCAAAGTGGAGCCGCGACGTCAAAGCGATACTCACCTGCTCGGACAAGGTACATACCTTCGGAAGCTCTCCGGAGGACGCTCTGCGGCGTATGCGGGCGGTCGAGCGCTCGGCGCGCTCTGCGTTCTGCACCGAGATGCTGATGCGCGGCGGAGCTTCGGGCGGAACCCGTATGCAGGAGGATCTGCTGCGGAATATCTACACTGAAAATAATTAAATAATATAATTAAATTTTGAAAGGAACAAAAATCATGGTACAGATCGAAATGGAAGACGGCGGAATCATCAAAATACAGCTCTACCCGGCTGTAGCGCCGATCACCTGCGCGAACTTTGAAAAGCTCGTTAAGGAGGGCTTTTACGACGGACTCATTTTCCACAGAGTCATCAACGGCTTCATGATTCAGGGCGGAGATCCGACCGGAACCGGCATGGGCGGCTCAAAGGAGACGATCAAGGGCGAGTTCGCTCACAACGGCGTAACCAACAACCTGAGCCACACCAGAGGCACTGTCTCGATGGCGAGAACTAACGTCAAGGACAGCGCTTCGTCGCAGTTCTTCATCTGCCACGAGGACGCGACCTTCCTCGACGGCGATTACGCCGCGTTCGGCTGCGTCACCGAGGGCATGGACGTTGTCGATCGGATCGCTTCGGTCGACACCGATATGCGCGACAAGCCCATCCGCGAGCAGAAGATGAAGAAGGTCACGCTTATCCCCGATTAAGGAAACGCTGATTTAAGGTTGTTTTCGCAGAAAAAAGCCCATGGATTCAAGCCTTTTTTCTGCGAAAACCCGATTTATTCAGCTTATCCCTAAAAAAGAAAAGAGCCCCGAGGGGCTCTTTTGATTGAGACGACAGATCAGGCCTTTTTCAGCTCGGTGTCGAGCCAGACGCGGCCATATTCAAAGGCTTCGTAAAGACCGTTTTTCTTTCCTACCTTTATAACCTTGTGATCTGCGGCGGTTGACTGGATCTGTATCATGATATCATCCGGCACCTGCTTGCCGTTCACTTCCTTGGTAGTCATTATTCCGAGAAACAGGATATATTTATCGTCCATATTGCCGTAGAAGATCTGCTGACCCTCACGGACGAGCGGTTTACCGTGGAACATTATATATTTTGACGTTGTTGACATTATTTTTCCCTCCCGTAATTATGTGCGTTATATATATTTTAACATATCTCGTTCTCTGATTCTACATATAAATTGTAAATATTATTAAATACTCTTGGTCGGCAAAAAGATTGACTTTTGACGAAATTTGTATTATAATAATAGATATCGTAAATATACCACAGAAAGGCTGATGAACTCTACCTATGAAAAAACAGATGCTCTGTTTATTGTTGATAGCGGCTTTCGCGCTTCAGACTGCCGCCTGCGGCGATAAAGAACCCGAGACGCCTCCTGTCGAATCCACGTCCGACTCGTCCGAGGTCACGACAAAGGCTCCCGAGACTGACGCTGATACCTCTGCCGAAACCGAAACTGAGACTCCCGAGCCCGAAACGACCGCTCCCGAGCCTGAGGACGACCGGATCGTGAACCCGCTCACCGGGCTCGAGTCGGATATCGACTTTGAGGATCGCCGTCCCGTCGCGATCATGATCAACAACATCAAGCCCGCAACTCCTCAAGAGGGCATTTCCTACGCCGACGTCATGTACGAGTGCATCGTCGAGGGAGGCTACACCCGGCTGATGATGCTCGCGATGGATTATGAGAATCTGCCGGTCGTCGGCTCGGTGCGCTCGTCGAGAGAATATTACCTCGACTTCGCAGCGAATCACGACGCGATCTACATCCACGCCGGAGGAAGCGAACAGGCTTACACCGAGATGAAGCAGCGCAAGGTCGATCACCTCGACGGCGTCAATATGTCGATCCCCGGAATGTTCTACCGCGACGCCTGGCGTCAGGCGAATATGGGGCTTGAGCACAGCCTTATGACCGACGGCGAGCGCATCGTCAAGGGCATCGACTATGTCGGCTGCCGCACTGAGATGACTCCCGATTTCGACTCGCCGCTCGATTTCGTCGCGTTCGGCGAGACTGTCAAGCCCGAAAATCCGGGTACATATCTTCAGGTCACCTATTATTCGGGTCACAAGCCTTACTTCAAATACGACGAGAACGAGGGCGTATACTATCGCTGGCAGTTTAGCGGCGACAAGCATATCGACAACACCGCGAACGTCCAGCTCTCCTTTACGAACATAATCGTCCTCTATCTGCCGACCGTCAACCTCAACGACGAAAAGGGACACAAGGACGTCGAGACCACCGGCTCGGGCGAGGGCTACTACTTCACGATGGGCGGCTATGAGGAGATAAGCTGGACAAAAGCCGACGAGGATTCGCCGATCAAGCTCTACGGCTCGGACGGAGAGGAGCTGCAGCTCAACCGCGGAAAGACCTTCTTCCAGATCTGCACGACCTCGATGCGAGACTCCACGGTCATAAAATAAGCTATTTTGTCCGCAGCTTTTCGCGCACGATCAGCCGCTTCAAAGCTCTCCCGTTAAAGGGGATCAGAGGATAGAGGTAGTTCCGCTTGCCGTTCGCCGTCGAGTTCGTCGCCGCGAGGATGATTATCAGCACCAGCCCGCCGATATAGCCCCAGAGCCCGAACAGCCACGTCAGCGCAAGCAGAAGCATACGCATGAACTTGAAGGCGTAGCCAAGCTCATAGCTCGACTGCGAGAAGTTGGCTATCGCGACGAACGCCATATAGACTATGACCTCCGGCACGAACCAGCCGATCTGCACCGCGAAATCTCCGAGTATCAGTCCGCCGACCACTCCGAAGGTGTTGTTCAGCGAGCTCGGAGTGTTCATGCTCGCGAGCTTGAGTCCGTCGAGCGCGAACTCGATAATAAAAAGCTGCGCGATTATCGGCAGATTGACCTCGGTGTCGACAAAGATGAAGTTCAGGCTGTCGGGGATCCACGTCGGGTGGGTTATCAGCAGATACCAAGTCGGCGTCAGCAGCAGCGTCAGCAGAAAGACAATATATCTCAGAAGCCGCAGATAAGAGCCGGTCAACGGCGGGAAATAGTAATCGTCGGTCTCCTGCATGAAGTCGAAAAGACAGGTCGGCAGTATCATCGCCTCCGGTGAGGTGTCGCAGAGTATCACGACATAGCCCTCCAGAAGCTGAGCCGCCGCTGTGTCGGGACGCTCGGTGCAGCGGAATTTCGGAAAGGGATTGTACCAGCGTCGCTTGACGAGACATTCGGCGAGGCTCTGCTGACCGAGCGTCAGCGCGTCGACATGAATCGAGCCGATCTTCCGTTTCAGTTCGGACACGTAGCCGGGATCGGCTTTGTCGGCGATGTAGGCTATCACCACGTCGCTCTTGGAGGTCTCGCCGAGGGTCAGCTTCTCAAAGGTGAGCTTCGGGTCGCGTATCCGTCGGCGTATCAGCGTCGAGTTCTGCTTGACCGTCTCGGTAAAGGAGTCGTGAGCGCCGCGCAGGACCCGGTCGTTCTCCGACTGCTCGATGCCGCGGGTCGGATAGCTC
>CACXED010000362.1 GCA_902766575.1 uncultured Ruminococcus sp.
AGCGGAGTGGCGCGCCATTGAATTCCGTCGATGATATCGTAGTTGTCGTCGCCCGCCGTGAGGGTGGTGCGGATATCGCGCATAAAGACTTCATGATCCGCGTCTCCGGCGATGAACTCGAATTTGACCTTAAGTCTCTCCTCGACCTTTAAGTTCCGGCGGTATACAGCGTCGGATACTACGTCTCCGGTGTCCGCACCCTCGATTTCCATAAGCTGAGTTATCTCGTCGCCGCGATAGACGATGCGAACTACCGCGTCCTTGAAGTCAAGCTCCGGGAGCGAATCGGGGGTGTTTTCGCGGGTGTATACAGTCTCGGGCTGAGCGGCTGTCGTTTCGCCGCCGCTTAAGGCTGTCGAAGTGCCGTTTTCGTTGACCGGGGTAGTTTCTCCGCCGCAGGACGCGAGGGAAGCAAGCAGAGAAGCGAGGATTAGTGCTGCTGTGATCCTTTTCATGAGCTTGATCCTTTCAAAAAAATTTTTTTGTGATTAGATTATCCCGACCATGCGCATGAGCATGAGCTTCATATTTTCCGGCTCGAGGGCTTCAAGCTCGTCGAGCGCCTTTTTCGCTCCGGTCTCGTCGCCGAGCCCATGCTTTCCGAGGGCGATCAGGAGCAGAGCGTCGATTTTGTGCAGCCGCTCGCAGTTCTGCTCGTAGGGCGCGGGGACCGGCGAACCCACTCCGAAGTAGCCGCGCAGATCGGCGTTGGCGTAGAGCCGCTCGCCGCTCTCGATCATTCCGCGGCAGACGCGGTCAGCCGATTCGTCGTCGCCGAGCGCTCTCATGCAGGCGGCGGCGAAGATCGTCATTTCGCTCTCCTGCGGCGGCTGATTTGCTCCGGCGGTGAACGCCTCGCGGGCTGCAGTCTCGTCGCCGAGCTTTCTCTCGAGCAGTCCGGTGTAGTAGTAGATGTTCGCCTCCTGCGCGCTGTAGTGCCGACCCTCGCCGTAGTTCGCCGGGTAGATCAGCGCGTTTTTGTAGTAGTCGAGCGCCTTTTCATTGTCGCCGTCAGCCTCGGAACGCAGCCCGAGCAGCGTGTAGAGCCAGCCGTGATGCCTTGTCAGCTTGCCCTCGCCGCCCTCGTAGATGTTGAAGCGCTTCTTTCCGAGCAGCTCCCTTGCGCGGTCGAGCTCTCCTGCCATCGTGAGCAGTATGATGTATTCGAGATAGCAGTCGTCGCGCTCGGCGGTCAGCTCGGGATGCCTTTCGAGCAGCGCGATCCGCTCGGAGACCGGGACGTTCGTGTTCTTGCAGAGCTGGAGCAGCTCGAAGTTTATCCTTGCCGCGCAGGGGTCGTTAGCTGCGACCGCGAGCCCGAGCGCGTCCTCGAGCAGCTTTCTCGAACGCTCGGGAGTATCGCTGTGGTCGAAATAAGCCTGCGCTAAATTGCGCTTGGTCGGCGCGTAGTCATGAAGCGCGTCCGAACGCTCCCACGCCGCTATCGCCTTTTCGTAGTTCATGCGGTCGTAGTAGAGACAGCCGAGCAGGTACTCCGAGCGCCAGTCGCCGCCCTGAAGCGCCGGAATATCCTCGAGACGGTTCGGATGGCAGAAGGTCAGGTCGGTCGTTTTCAGCGGCTCTCCGGTCAGCCGCGCCAAATGGCAGTATATCAGCTGCGACGGCTTGGTGCAGCTATTCAGAATCTTCACCGCTTCGTCGACAAATCCGGCTTTCTCAAAGTCGAGCGCCGCGTCGAGCACGTCCTCCGGCCGTCCGGTGATGTAGTCTCCGACCTCCCGTCCGCCGAGCAGCCAGAGCGCGTATCTCGCAAACGAGTCGAGCGGAGCGGTTTCGAGGGCTTTTTCGATGAGCTCCTCGTCCCCTCTGATATAGCCGAGCAGCGTCAGCGCGCCGAGATGCTTCGCGTTGGTCTCAAGGCAGGCTTCAAGCTCCTCGTCCGCCTTGAGGAGCTCGCCGCGCACCGCGTCGATTCGCGCCAGCTCGTAGAACGACGCGCTTCTCTGCGCGTACTGCCACGTCGCGTCGTACCAGAGACTGTAGGCGCGGTCGATGTTGCCGCGAAGCTTTTCGAGCCGCGCGAGGTCGAAGATCATCTGCGTGTCAAACGGATTGTCGTTGCGCATTTTGAGCCGCTCGACTGCCTTTTCAAGGTGAGCCGCAGCCGCGTCGTACTCTCCGCGCTCGGTCAGGATAAGCCCCATCATGTGGTTGCAGCGCATATCCTCCGGGTCGCGGCGCAGAGCCTCGAGGAAGTAGTCCTCGGGCTTGTAGGTGTGGTGCTTGTACTGCATGAGGTGCGCGCCGTGGAGATACAGGTCCTCCAGCCGCTCCACATCCTTGGGACGCGGAGGGATCTCGCGGGCTTTCGGCGGCTTGCGCTGACCCTTTTCGACCGGCTGATAGGAGACGAGCGGCTTTTTGTCCGAGAACTCCACTCTGAGGTCGGTAAGATTCGGAGAAGCTATCTCGGTCTCGACAAGCCAGAAGCTCTCGGGATCGATCGCGCCGGACTTTTCGGCGACGAGCTTATCTTTATAGTAGAGCTTCAGCGACGCGTTCTCGTGTGCGCTCGTAGCGACTGCACCGAGCTTAACCTTATTGCCGTCGACGTCGAGCGAGACCGCGCCGTCACGCGAGGCGTTCTTGACCTCTCCGATGCCCGAGACCGGGAACCAGACCTGAGTGAATATCTTAGTCTCGCCGGGCATTATGTAGGTGAAGTCGGGCTGATTGTCGGTGAAAACTCCGGTCATCAGCTCGATGTAGCGGTCGCCGTTGTCGGTCAGGTTGGCGCACCAGGCGTGACCGAAGGCTCCGTCGCCCCACGTCCACATCTTTTTTCCGACGCTGTAGCGGTGATCCGAGACAGTGACCGTTCCTGCGTCTGCGGCGAAGTCGTAGCCCGCGAGGAAGTCCATGTCCGACTGCCCGCGCGAGACCATGACCGATGTGGGGAGCTTGACGTTCGAGTACCAGGTAACGTCGGTTCCGTCGCCGTAGTCAAAGGGACGCGCGGTCCTGTATACGCCTTTCATGACCGGGAACGAGATTACCGCGCGGCGGTCGTGATCGTTGCCCCACTCGACGTCCGGCGGGAAAACCGCCTTGTAGCGTCCGTGAACCCTGACCGCGAGGTTGTTCCACCACATGAACGGCAGAGGACGGTCGGTGCGGTTGTAGACGACGGCCTTGGCCTCGACTACCGACGAGCCGGGATAAACGGTGATCTCGACCGCGCCGCGCATACGGTTGAAAGGCTCGGTCTCGCCCATGATGCAGGTTTTGGAGCCGTCGGGATTCTCGCGCGTGGTCGCTTCGAGCGGCATAAAGGTGGTCGGACGGTGATGCTGAGCCCAGTTGAACTCTACTCCGCCCGAGACCCACGGCCCGGCAAGTCCGACGAGCGCCGGCTTTATCACGGTGTTCTGATAGATGAACTCATAGCCGTTGTGCTTATCGACCGCGCCGTGAATTTTTCCGCCGAGCTCGGGCAGGAGAGTGGTTTTTATGTATTCGTTCTCGAGGGTTATCGCGTCGTAAGCCTTATCGACCGGAGTGTTTGTCAGCCGATCGGTGAACGAGAGCGGGTAGAGCCGTCCCGTCGCGCCCTGATAGGGCTTGTTCTCGAGGAAAAAGGGCAGAGTGTTCGGCTCCTTCGGCTCGTAGGTGGGTATCGTCATGGGTTCGCGGGTGATTTTTACTGGCATTTCGGATTTCCTTTCGGTGATTATGGTTGTGATTCTTTTGACAAAAGTATAACCGATATCGCGTCCTTGCGCAAGGTAAAATTTCGCGTAAAATTCCGCGCCGCTTTGCCGCTTGACAAAAGCCGCGATATCGGGTATAATTATTCTGTGAAAAATCTTCGGGAGGTCGTCTGTATGCTGATACCCTTCATAATCGAGCCGGGCTACGGCAGCTCGTCGGTCTGGAGCCCGGCAATTCGCGCCGGAATCGACAGCGAAATTTCGAAAAAGAAATATTCCTCGGTATTTATCGACGGCGCGGGCGAGCCTGACCTCGATTCCGTCTTAGCCGATTCGGACACGAAGCTTGCGGTGCTTATCGGAACGTCGCCGTCCTTTGTGCCGGAGATGATAGAAAGGCTCGCTCTAAGAGACATCGACGTGCTGCTCGTCAGCTATCAGCCGCCCGAGAACGCTCCGGTGCGCGGAGTGGTCAGGATAGACTATGTCGCCGGAGCGGAGCTGCTTCTGCGGCATCTTGCCGGATGCGGATGCAGAAGAACCGCGCTGTACGGCTGCTTTCAGAACTCCTCGACCGACCTGATAAAGCGCAGAGCATACCTCGCATACGCGGCGGAGAGCGGCTTTGAGCCGATGCTTTTCGACAATACCGACGGGCTTGCCGACTGCTTTGAGAAGCTCAGAGCCTCGCTCGGAAGCAATGCTCCCGATTCGATACTGTGCGTCAACGATATCGCGGCGGTGTCGCTTGTGACGCGCCTGAACGAGCTTGGAGTCAGGATACCCGAGGACATTCAGATAGCGTCGTTCGGCGGCTCGGAGGTCTCGCGGGTATGCAGGCCGTCGATAACCGTCCTCGAGATGCCGAACTTCGAGCTCGGGCGGCAGACGGTGAACGCCTTTTCCTATCTCGCAAAATCGCCGCGCGGGATAAATCTCAGCGTCAGGGTCGCCGGAGAGCTGGTCGTCAGAGCGACTACCCGTCCGCTCGCCGACGGCAGAGCCGGGAAAGTCTGCCGAGTCCGCCGCAGTCTGACTCAGAGCTTCTACGACGACGCGGAGGTCGAGCGCATTGCAGGGCTTGAAAAGCTCCTGTCGGTCTGCGAGGACATCGACCGGGCGATTCTCGGGCTGCTGCTCGCCGGAGACACGACCGAGCGGATAGCAGAGGAGCTCTCCCTCGCGCCAGAGAGCGTCCGCTATCGCGTGCGCAGACTGGTTCAGAGCACCGGAATGACCTCACGCTCGGAGCTGCTCGGCTTTATCCGCGAGAATGGGTTTGAGACAATGATTGTAAACGAATTGTAAACACTCGCGCTTGGATATTGACTTTTTGGTCTAACGGTGTTAGACTATAACCGTTAGGTCTAACGTTATTAAACCACACCGGAGGTAAATTTTATGAAAGAACTTGGGGAGATGGAGCTTCGCTTTGCCGAGCTCATCTGGGAGCGCGCGCCGATAGCCTCGGGAGAGCTTGTAAAGCTCTGCGAGAGCGAGTTCGGCTGGAAGAAATCAACGACTTACACGATGCTCCGGCGGCTTGTGGAGCGCGGGCTTTTCGACAATGAGGACAGCATCGTCCGCACAAGGCTCACCAGAGCCGACTACGACGCGAGCCGCAGCGAGAGCTTTGTCCGCGAGAACTTCGGCGGCTCGCTGCCCGGCTTCATCGCGGCGTTCACGTCCCGCCGGAAGCTGACCGACGATGAGATTGCCGAGCTCGACGCGATTATTCACAGGAAAGAGTGAAGCTATGCCCGACAGAATATTTTTCGCCCTGCTCGGGCTCGACCTCGCGGCGGGCTTCGCGGCGCTTCTGGTGCTCGGAGCGCGGCTGATATTCAGAAACGCGCCGAAGCGCATCTCCTATGCGCTCTGGGGGATAGTTCTGCTGCGGCTGCTGATACCCTTTTCGGTCGAGAGCCGCTACTCTATCGCGCCAAACGCGAGAGAGCTTATCCCGTCCGATATCATCGTAAATTCTGACGCAATATCTGACGTTCAGCCGGACGGAACGACTGCGCAGGCTGCGAAAAAGCCCGATGTGAAGCGGATCATTCTCACCGCCTGCGAGCTTGTCTGGCTCGGCGGGATAGGAGTTTTCGCGGCGGTCGATATCGCAAGGCTCGCAAAGCTGCGCGCCGCGGTCAGAGACGCGGAGCCCGACGGCTCGGTCGTCGAGAGCGGGAATATAAAAACCGCGTTCGTGCTTGGTATTTTCAGACCGAAGATCTGTATTCCGACCGGTCTGTCAGCCTCCGAGCGGAGAATGATCATCGAGCACGAGTCGGCTCACATCCGGCGCGGCGACCATATAGTCAGAGCCGTCGCCTATATTGCGCTGATCATTCACTGGTATAATCCGGTGATATGGCTCGCGTTCGCGCTCGCGATGCGGGATATGGAGATGGCGTGCGACGAGGCGGTGATCAGTCGTCTCGGGGACATCAGAGAGGAGTATGGCACGGCGCTGCTGCGGCTCTCGTCCGGCGAGCGTCTGCCAGCCTCTCCGCCCGCTTTCGGAGAGGGCGAGCTAAAAGAAAGGATAGTAAATCTCATGAAACACAAGAAACCGAGCCTTTTCACGTCGCTGGCGGCGATCATGGCAGCGGCGCTGATACTGACCGCCTGCACGCTCACCGGAAGCCGGGAGAACAGCTTCTCGGTCGAGCTTCCGGACGGCGAAAAACCGGCGTTCAGGCTGAATATCACGCTGCCCGACGGCTGGAGCATCGACGACGACGCGAAAAGAGAGCAATACTACGATATGTACGGCGGTACATACAGAATTTACAACGACGGGGAATATGTCGGCTTCATCGGCTGCGGAAGTTACGACTACAGTCTTGAATCCGAGCCTGAACAATATCCCGAGCCGTTTTCGGCTGATTACTACAAGGCTGTCTACGCCGATCTCAGGCTTGCGGCGCATTGTATATGGGAGATTTCGCCCGAGCCGCTTAAGCGCACCAAAAACGGTGAGACCGCGCTCGCGGAAGTTTATGTACATATACCCGAGGAAGGAGTTCCCGCAGCAAATTGGGAGTGGCTCGAAAATCCCGGCATCGTCTCGTATGACGACGACAAGCACGTCTATGTGGCGATAAATCTCGAGCCTTCGGTCAGCGAGGAGATTCAGCGCGCGATCGCCGGGAGCATTTCGCTCGAATAGCCGAAAGGGCTTGACATTCGGGCGCTCGGGTGGTATAATGATTAAAATTTCACTTACCACGGAGGAGACAATGAAAATCATCGAAACCAAAGTCAAAGCCGGAGCGTCTAAGCCTTTCAGACTGCTGCATATCAGCGACACCCACCTGACCCTCGCCGACGAACGCGACGACAAGCGCAAGCTCGACCTCGCCGCCGACCGCGCGAAATACTTCCCGAACGCCGAAAAAGATCTCGCCGAGGCCTGCGGGCTTGCAAAGCGCGAGCATATGACTATCGTCCACACCGGGGACCTTATCGACTTCGTTTCCGAGAAGAACCTCGACCGCGCGGCGGAGTTCACACGCGACAACGACGTTTTCTTCATCGCCGGAAATCACGAGTTCAGCCTTTACGTCGGCGAGGCGTTCGAGGACGAGGCTTACCGGAATCAGAGCCTTGCTCATGTACAGAAAGCCTTTCCCGACGATCTGCGCTTCTGCGTCCGGGTGATGAACGGCGTAAAGCTCATCGGCGTCGACGACGGCTACTACCGCTTCGACAGGCCGCAGCTCGAAGCCCTGAAGCGCGAGGTTGACGAGGGTCTGCCGATCCTGCTTTTCCTGCACAATCCGCTGCACGAGCCGGAGCTTTACAAACTCGCGATGACAAATAATCCCTGCGCCTACCTGACTTCAACGCCCGAGGAGCTGATGACCGGCTACGACGAATACCGCTACCGTCAGCAGAAAGCCGACGAAATAACGCTCGAAGCAACGCGCTTCATCGAGTCCTGCCCGCTCATAAAGGCGATCTTTGCCGGGCATCTGCACCACGACTACGACGGTGTAGTCGCCGGACGACTGCCGCAGTATGTCACCGGAATCGGCACAGGTCGGATAATCACGATTGAATAAAAAATCCCGGATTTCGGAACTTTCCGAAGTCCGGGAATAATTTTGGATTTCAGTCGAGCGCGTTGTACTGATCCATCAGCTTATCGAGCTGATCCTGAGCCTGAGTGAGCGCCGAAGCGTAGGATGACGCGAAGTTCTCCTTAGCTCCGATCGCGCAGGAGCGGAGAGTCGTTCCGGTGTTGCCGAAGTTGTGTATGCCGTTCAGATCGAAGATGATATCCGAGTAGATGATATCGAGCATAGCCTTGGAGTTCTCGTCGCGCGAGACCTTTTCCTTTAAGGTGATGTTGAACATCTGCGTTCCGACGTTGTTGAACGAGATGTAAGCCATCATCTCCATAGCCGTTCCGACCATGTCCATCTTGCTCTCGGAGAGCGTCACCGGAACTGCGACGCCGATCGGTCCCCACGGCGAGCCGTAGGTCAGGTACTCGTCCTGATTCTCGTCGAGCTTGGGCATCGGGATTATTCCGTAGTCGTCGGTCATGTCGCGCAGATAAGCGATTATACCCGACATATTGTAGCCGAGCAGCATCGTCTTTGCGTTCTTGAAGTGCCACGTCTTGTTATAGGCGGGGATATTCGAGCCGTCCATCTTGACGCTCTCGGTCAGGAGCCGCATATCGTCCTTTGAGACAACCGAAATAATCTTATCAAGGATATCGACGTTCTTTGCCGTGTCCATCGTGAGCACCGGAGAGCCGTCCGAGCCGACCTCGGTCTGAGTTCCTCCGCAGCCGATGTAGAACGCCTGTCCGGTCAGCTCGTCGCAGGCAAAGGCGAAGAAATCGTCGTTTGCGCTCATGTTTCCGTCGGCGTTGACGTCCTGAGCGACGTCCTTGGTGATCTCGGCGAATTTGTCGATAGTCCACTTGCCGTCGATGACCGTCTCATAGAGATTCGGAATCTGGTACTCGTCGCAGAGACGCTGATTGAACGCGATGACGCAGGGCGCGTAATAGTAGGCGAGCGAAATCGGTCCGGAGGTGATATACTGCTTGCCGTTAAAGGTGAGGTTTTTGCGGCAGGAGCGGCTCCACCAATCCGAGTCGAGCGAGAGCGAGGTGAGCCTGTTGAGATCGAGCAGATAGCCCTCGGGCGCGAGAGTGTTGAGTCCGTCCGCCATCGAGGTCAGTATCAGGTCGTAGGTATCGTCCTGCGCGGTGATCGCGTTCTGAACGTTCGTGCGGAGCTGTCCGCGGTCGTCGTAGACGTCGTACTCGATCTTGATGCCGAGCATTTCCTCGACCTTGCGGTCGCGGTTATAAAGCGCGTCGTCCACGACCTCTCCGGTCTGCTCGTCCGGCGGTACGTTGGGCTGAGCGGTCTGGTGCTGAGCGATTATAGTGAGGGTCTGACCGTCGAATTTGAGATCCTTGAAGTTGTCGAGATAGCTTGTGGTCTCCGTGGGTTCGCTTGAGGTTCCCGAGCCGCCCGAGGTCGTTTCATTTCCCGCGCCGCCCGAACCGCAGGCTGCGGTCTGAAGCAGAAGCGCCGTGAGCAGGAATAGGGTTATCAGCTTTTTCATGATTTTCAGATCCTTTCGTATAATATGTCATATTGTATAATAACAGCAGCTCCGAGGACTGCATTTATGATAATTCAATTATACCGCAGAAAATTACTGCTGTCTACAAATATATTTTGATATTTTTGACGAATATTCGGAATATTGTCTTTCCGGCTGATGGAATATGTCGGAATAATGTTTTTTACATGGTTCAGATTGATTTTTACATTTACATATTCGGGCTCGTATATTATAATTATTGTTGTAAAAAACATTTTGCCAACACAAAAGGAGAATTACGCTATGGATATCAACGACAGCAGAAAATGGTTTAAGGAAGCAAAGTTCGGCATGATGATACATTTCGGGCTCTACTCGCTGCTCGCGGGAGAGTGGAGAGGTAAGCGTATGCCCTATATCGGCGAGTGGGCGCAGTCCTATTTCCGCATACCGAACGCCGAGTACGATAAGCTGACGGCGGCTTTCAATCCTATCCTCTTTAACGCGGAGGAGTGGGTTCTGACCGCCAAGCGCGCCGGAATGAAATATATCGTCGTCACGAGCAAGCATCACGAGGGCTTCTGCCTTTTCAAGTCCGACTGGGACGACTTCAACGTCTGCGACGGCACGCCTTTCGGACGCGATATTATCGCCGAGCTCGCCGAAGCCTGCTATAAGCACGGGCTGAAGCTCGGTCTCTACTACTCGCAGGATCTCGACTGGCACGAGCCGGACGGCGGAGGATACCGCTCGGGTCGCACCAACTGCGGCTGCATGAGCTGGACTAACGACTGGGACTTTACCGACAACGAAGCCAAGGACTATACTCGCTGCTTTGAGGGCAAAATAAAGACACAGTTCAAGGAGATTCTGACAAAATACGGCGACCTCGCGGTCATCTGGTGCGACACGCCGAACACCATCAGCGAGGCGCAGAGCCGCGAGCTTTACGACATGATTAAGCGCTATCAGCCGGATTGCCTGGTCAACTCCCGCATCGGCAACGGCCTGGGGGACTACCGCTCTACCGGCGACAACGAAGAGGCCTTCGATACGGCGGAGGGCGCGAGCAACGCGCCGGATTCCCGTCCCGGCGAAGCCCTCGTGCGCACGGGCCTTTACGAATGCCCCGCTACGCTCAACGATACCTGGGGCTATAAGCCCTTTGACCAGAACTGGAAGAGCCCGGATCGCGTCAAGGAGCTGCGCCGCAGCCTGAACGCCCGCGGCATCAATTATCTGCTCAACATCGGTCCCGATCCGCTGGGAAGGCTCCCCGCGCCCGCGGTGGACATCCTGCGCCGGGCCGCAGAATAATATCAACAACCTTTTTCAGGATAACGACACGCTGGAGGAATCAAAATGTCGGAACAGAAACTCGATATGCCCAAGACCTATGACCCGCAGTCGGTGGAAGGCCGTCTGTATGAAAAATGGGAGAGCGAAGGACTCTTCAAGCCTGCCG
>CACXED010000363.1 GCA_902766575.1 uncultured Ruminococcus sp.
CTCGTGTTTTTCCTTGCATTTATTATACCACAAATCGACGTAAATGTCCAGTGGTGCAATACTTTTTGGGTTGATCAGTAGACATTATATACGCTTCAAAAAGGAGTTTGGTATGTCCGGCTCGGAATATCGTCAGAAAATGACATATCATAAGCCGGTTTAGTCGTTATACATTCAATAATGGGACACCGTGGGACAAAAATTGTCTCACGGCTTTGTTTACTTTCAGGCAATATTATGATATACTACATTCATCATCATCTGGAGGTGCTTATGGAAAAACTAAAAGGTATCATTCCCGCGCTCATGACAGCATTTGATGCGCAGATGCGAGCCATCAGCAAAGAAAAAACAACCGCGCTTGTACATAGACTTGCAGACGCAGGCGTACACGGACTGTATATAGGCGGTTCAAGCGGCGAAATGCTGTTCTGTTCGGTTAGTGAACGAATGGAGCTTCTCGAAACTGTGATGGAAGCGTGCGGGGAGCTGACAATAATTGCTCACACAGGCGCGCTGACGACAGCCGACGCCATTGAACTTTCACGTCACGCGGAAAGTGTGGGCGCTCACGCGATATCGTCGGTAACACCTATTTACTACAAATACAGCTACCGCGAAATACGGACATATTATTCCCGGTTATGTGACGCAGTCGGGATTCCGGTCATTATCTACAATATCCCCGCGCTGACCGGAACTGTACTTAATTTCGAGCAGCTGTCCGAGCTTCTCTCAATTGAC
The DNA here is from genome assembly GCA_902766575.1 of uncultured Ruminococcus sp. GTDB lineage: Bacteria > Bacillota > Clostridia > Oscillospirales > CAG-272 > Flemingiibacterium. Next base: position 745 of record CACXED010000363.1, read on the forward strand.
GGTGTCGGCGGTATGAAATTCACATCATCGGACTTCTTCCTGCTTAATCGTCTGAAGCAGAGCTTTCCTGACAAGGTTTTCTACAACGGCAGTGATGAGATGCTTTTATCAGGTCTCGCCGCAGGAGCGGACGGCGGCATAGGCACAAGCTATAATTTCATGCCGGACATAATTCTTTCGATTTACAGTCTGTTCAAAAACGGACAGATAAAAGAGGCTTGTGATGTGCAGTCGCTTGCGAACAGAATCATAGCGGAGGTTGTGGCAAAGGGTGTGCTTCCGGCGTCAAAACAGATGCTGGCATTCTCCGGACTTGACATAGGGACTTGCCGCGAGCCGCTGCTTCCGCTATCCTCCTCTGACAGGAGCGAGCTTTACGATAAAGCGTGGAAATTACTTGAAGATTACAGGAGAAAATGTTATGAGATTCAGAAATAGCACGAAACTTACAGCAATTCTTCCTATAATGTCAGCCCTTCTCACAGCGTGCGGGAACGACGCGCCGGTGTATACTGATACTGCTTCTTCCACGGAATCGGAAACTGAAGCCCCAAAAAACGAGCTTGCGCTGTTGCTTCCTGATAACCGATTTGACGGTCATACGGTGAGATATTCATATAATGTATTGACTATCATGCAGGACAACAAGATGTTCGATTTCGCGTATAACTTCGATTCGACGGGTAATTCATATAATGCATTGGCTAACGTCATAATCGGAAATCAAAGCACCGACTTCGCTTCATATTACGTTTCGATAAAAGACGGAATTAACGCATCGTTCAGAAATATGTTCGATGAGGTCATGAATGGCTGAGAAAGGTATTAAAAAATGAAAAAGTTAAATGAAGCAGTTCACGGTATTGTGAACAGAAAAACAGGCAGTATCTTCAACTATCAGGGATGGCCGAGCGTTTGCACAGACGAAAACGGAACGCTCTACGCCGTGGCTTCGGGATTCAGACTTCATCATATCTGCCCGTTCGGAAAAACTGTTATGTACATAAGCCGTAACAACGGCGAAACCTGGACAAAGCCGATTGTTATAAACGACACCTACCTTGACGACAGGGATGCCGGAATTATTTATCTTGGCGGCGGCAGACTGCTTGTCACATGGTTTTCACATCCGGCATCAACGTATCTTGACCTTGAGCGCGGACTCGGCAGAAGCTCAATATGTCAATCTAAGCCGATAGATAAAAACGTCGCGCTTGGTATGATAGACAGTCTTAATCATATCCCGGAGGATGAAGCTCACGGCGGTTCGTTTATTATTATCTCTGAGGACTATGGCGTCACATGGAGTGATAAAATAAAAGTGCCGGTTAATACACCTCACGGCCCGGTACAGCTTCGGGACGGCAGACTTATTTATCTTGGAAAGGAAAAGAACAGCGACGGAATTATTCCGAAAGACAGCATAAGTGCTTTCGAGAGCCGCGATGGCGGATATACGTGGGACTTTCTTTCGACACTCGCTTTTCCGAACGGTACGAATGCTGACAATTTTCATGAACCTCACATAATTGAGCTTCCTGACGGAAACCTGTACGGAATGATAAGAGCGCAGGGCAATAATGTCGCTCACGGCTTCACGATGTACAGTACCGTCTCAAATGATGGCGGATATAGCTGGAGCGAAATGACAAGCACAGATGTCAGCGGCTCGCCTCCCCACCTTATGCTCCATTCATCAGGCGCGCTCATCTGCTCATACGGACGGCGTGAGAAGCCATACGGCGAGCACGCATTGGTAAGCTATGACTATGGAAAAACATGGGCTGAGGACTACATACTTGACGACAATACCAGCAACGATGATCTGGGTTATCCGGCATCTGTTGAGCTTGCGGATGGCAGTATCATGACTGTATACTATCAGAAATTGAAGGGCGATGAGAATTGTTCATTACTCTATACGAAATGGCGTCTGCCTACCATACAATGACACATAACTTCTCAAAACAAATGGCGTGAATCTGCCAAGAAACATGAGGCTTTGCAAATTTGCCGTGTAAATGAATACCGAAAAAGCAGTAGAACAGGGCAACGCTGCGGAGCGAGCTTAACACAGTCTGCAGGATAAAACAGTTCAGGACAGCGATTATCATTACCGCTGTCCTGAATGCATCCTTGGACTTCGATGAATACTTGATAATATTTTCTGCTTCTGATATCTGTCACTTCTTTTGAAATAAAAATAGACTATGAGACATTAACAATATTTTAATCTGGCATCACTTTGCCCGGGGCAGAAATATTATTTCATATACAGTATCCTATACCCGAATGGCCCAAGCGTCAGTTCGCTGACATTGCCGCCTTCTATGGCGTCGATCATCCTGGTTATCGCCTTGTCTATGCTGAGCGTTATGCCGCTCAGCTCTTCCGCCGTAGTATTTGAGATAAAGGCAAGATATTGTTTTTCGCCGTCGGGGGCGGTGTAGACATAATAGCTGCACTTGGCGCGCGGATCGGATGTGATATCACCGCAGCTCCAATATGGGTGCCACTCGGATTTTGCAATCGGGAACGAGTCTATGACGCGCCAGATGCCGCTCATCAGATCGAGCGGATGCCCTATGTCGTTCGGACGCGGCAGTATCCCATGTATAATCGACATCGCAACCGCGTTTTCAAAGTTCCAGACCGGACGGTTTTCATATGCGATAAATTCCACCGGTACGCCCATATTCCGTCCGGTATACTCAGCCCGGAAGTAGTCGAGCGGCATATCCTCATTTGAACCCTTGATGTATGCGGTCTGAAGATTCTCGCCGTACCAGGTTCCGTTCACATATGGCAGCGCGGTGAAGTTCAGACAGCCGTAAGAATGAAGATTTATCACGCAGCCGCGCATCGAAAGCTCGGCGTAAAGCCGTCTGAACATATTTCTGATCGCGCGTATCGGATAAGTACCGTGAAGGCGTCCGTCCGCGCCGTAATATCCGCAGCCATGAGCCGTATTCGCGCAGAGCCGGGGCATTGATGTCGAGTCGAGATATACTCCGTCAATTCCGAACTCATCAACTATCTTTACTATTCCGTCAACGAAGCGGCTGCTGTAATCCGAGTTATAGCAGACGCATTAGTCGCGCTGATAGGGCACGCGATACCATCCGCCCTGATGGAGTCCCGCCTCGGTCATGGCCTTTGAGCTGTCGGCAAGCTCTGTCCACTCAGGAGACATTGAGGATATTTCATATCCGAAATAGGTCAGCACCTTGATGCCGCGTCGGTGACATTCGGCGACTATTACACGAAGCTGGCTTGCCGTATACTCGGACAGCTCGAAGTAATTCTGCGATTTGTTCCATTTTTCGTGGAGGATCAGGGTCGTTACACCCTTTTCGGCGAGACGATCAAATCTGTTATCGGCTCTGAGAAAGTCGATGTAATTTCCCTTTATTTTGACAAAGCAGTCGAGGTGCAGAATCTTTTCCGGATATGGGTCGGCAGGGAACTCCTTTACCGGAGTCGGCATAAAACCGAAGTGATAGGAGAGCGGCGGAAATTTCCAGCTTCCGGCGGCATAGTCGCCGCCCCACTGCTCGGGCGGGCTGTCGAGCAGACGCACTCTCAGCAGCAGGCCGTTTTCGTCGGGAAGGACCTCAATCATTCGCTCGGGATCGTCGGGACGGCAGTTCTCATCGCTTTCGGACCAGAAGCCAATTCCGCGTTCGTCCCCGCCGAGCCAGAGCAGCGGCTTGTGCGGCAGATGAAAACCGCAGGCAGGGATCCGGCCGCTCGACATGGTTTCGCCGCGCTTGATGATTCTGCCATCCTCGAGCCGGATGTCGCCGATCGGATAGATATTATAAAATTCCGCGGCGTCGGAGCGCAGTGGTATCTCTAACCATAACCGGTCGAGACGATATTCCCGGCGCTTAATTTTTGCGGTTCCGAAGACCTGCGCGACAGTCTGACCGCGCGGCATTATTTTCGCATCGATCGAAATGCAGCCGTCATATTCGACCGTCACCGCCGTATCGATTATAAAAGCCTCGCTCATCATCGCGCCGCAGAGTACGATCCGGTCGTCCGAACGCGACTGAATGAAGCACTCGCTCTCGTTGTTGTCATAATCGCTGTCCCAGACGATCGGCGCTCCGTCCTCGACTCCGACAAAGCGCATCGGAGCTGAGAGCAGCTAACAGCCATGTACTTTTATCGACGATGGAAGCGAATCCGCGCCGAAGGTCAGCTCGCGTCCGAGCAGATTAACCCGGGTCGAAAAGCTGTCTTTTTCTGCGGTTATCGCCAGATAAGGTTTTGGCAATCTCATAATTATTCCTCCTGTACTCTGAGCCGGCGTCAATCGTCGGCGTGCATTCTGAAATCGAGCTTCTTTGGCAATGGATAGAGTTTCCTGCGAAGCTCATCGTCGCGCTTTCCAAAGCGCTTTTCAACGATTCTGCCATAGAGCCTTGCCCAGACCTCTGATACCGACAGCTCACCCTCCTTGATATCGCTCATCATGAAATCGGGATTGATGATCCCGATCGCTTCATCTGTGCGGTCGAGATTGAGCAGCGCCAGCGCCCGATAAAATCGCAGCCGCCCGTCCGATTTCAGCGTTTCAGTCAGGCTGTCGAAAATATCGAGCCATTCGCTGTCGCCGCCTACAGAGGTCAGCACAGCCGCGCATTCGGCATAGAGCTGTCGGCAGGATACGAGCTTTATTGCTTCGAGCAGCATCCCATTTGCTGTCGTAATATCCGAAAGCTCATTCTTGTATATCATCGCGAGTGACCTCAGCGCCCACGCCGAACGGCTGACTCTGAGCGATTTTTCCAATGCGGCTTTCGCGCCGAAAATGTCGCCTGCCGCATAGCGCGTGATTCCCAGCTGATAATAAGCGTACCAGCCCTTGCCGCGCTCGGCTTCAAGCATCCCGAGCCAAGGCTCGCCGCTCACATAGCTTATCGGGAAGGCCGTCGGCTCGGGTTCGGGCAGACGGCCGTTGTTGAGCAGTTCGTGCCACATACTCGTCTCAGGGTCTGATTTGTCGAGAGGGAAATGATGATACCGGCTCACCGGCTTCTTGCGGACGCGGTTTTCGATAGCTCCCCATCCGCTGCCGCTCATGACAAGTCTGCGGTTTTTTACGCCCTTTTCATCCGGAAAATAAAGCGAATGCGGGTCGCCGACCCGGGAGGTCAGATATTCGCCGATAGTGCTCACAGCCTGCGAATATTCGCCATACAGCGTATCCTGTTCGCAGTCGAGCGCGGTATATGCCTCGACCCACTCCCATTCCGAATTGGCCGGCATCGGGATATGCTCGAGCTGAGTATGCGCAAGGCCTGCCTGTATCTCGATATAGGATTCGCCCTCGCGCGACAGGAACTCATTCCAGTTCCTTCCATCCTGAGACTGCCCCCAGAGGAAGAGCTTGCGTCCGAACCGCCGATCTGTCGAGCATTGGAGCAGTCCCTTTCTGTCCGGCTCTGCCGCGGCTATCCATTTGGCGTCCGACTCGCCGAGCTTATAGAAAAAGTCGCGCGAGTCGTGTATTTTTGCCGGGAAGCTGATGTCTGTTCCATCCCGATAGGGTACGGACGTCTTTTGGAGCCGGTAATGATCATTGTCGTAGCGGCATTCAAACGCTTCGGCCGCCGGGACGATGACCCGTGTGCCGGTTCTCTCGGGAACGGCGATATTCGACCACCAGTACATATATTTTTCACTGTCTGAGGTGTTTTCAATGCGGCAGCGCAGATACAGCACCTCCGAGTCCTCGGGAAGCCATGCGCTGACCGTATAGACTACGCCGCGGATCCGTTCGTACTCATAAAAGCTCAGTACCTCGCCATCATCGGTTTCCGCAATTTCGCAGAACAGCGGTGATGCGGTCAGAGGAGTGTGCCCCTTGATGCCGACATTGAATTCTACTCCTCCGGCAAACCAGGCGTTGCGCAGTCCGAGATTAGCCGGCTGGAAAACCGGATTTCTGAACAGCAGCTCCCGTCCGAGGCGTTTGTCCCAAAGCGACCATAGCCGTCCTCCGACCTCAGGCAGAAATACTGCGCGAAGTTTGCTGTTTTCTAATACGGCGGCGCGGAATTCGCGCGGACTTCTTTCGCGGCTGTAGCTGTCCTGCTGCTTATATGGGAGCAGTGTCTGGAGCATTCCTTTACCGATATTTGAGCGTTCTTTGGCTGTGATTTCATCTGACAGCTCGATGCCCGAATGAATATAGCTGACATTATGTATATCCGGCAGCGGATTCGGCTCGCCGATGGGCGCAGCCTCGATAATATAGGGTTCTATCGTGATCATATGCGATTGTTCTCCTTAGAATATAACAGTAGAGTCAGCTCATTCGATGCCTGACGCGCGTCTGAGCGCGCATATCAGCTCGGCTCGGCTTTTGATTCCACATCGGCGCAGAAGATTTGACACCCGATATCTGACCGCTCTTTCACTGAGCCACATCTGCTCGGCTATCTGTTCCGACGTCGATCCAGCCGCCAGAGCAAAAATTATCTCGCGGTCGATCTTATCAGCCGACTGAAGTATAGCCTCTACGCGGATGATATTATCAATCTCGCTGCCGCCGAAATAGCCGGAATCCTCCTTTCCGATGCTGCTGCGCGCCTCGGAGGTGCTGACGCCCGGCTCGCGGATATTTCCCGCCGAGCTTCTGACGATAAGCCTGCAGGGCAGCGAAAAGGTGACGTGACATCCGCCTGCGTTCCAACGCAGGAAATGCACCAGCCTGACGGCCTGCTCGCCCATTTCGCGATAATCGAAGCTGATGCTGGTCAGCGGCGTTCTGAGCCTTGAGCCGATATATGAATTTCCCATGCCGATTATCAGAAAATCGTCCGGAATATGTATCCCTCGCCGCGTCAGATGCGAATACAGACAGACCGCGACTGTATCATTGGCGCAGAATGCCGCATCGTAACCGGTCATCCCGAGCGAGTCTATAAATCGATCGACACACTCATCAATATGCCTTCCGGCGAAGATCACGTCTCATACACGCATTGACTATCACCGGATTTGCCCGGACAAGGTCAAGCGCTGTCAGCCTGCTTTCGAGCCAATCGGTATAATATCCGACAGTAAGCACATACGCACCCGACGCGCGACGCAGCTCATCGTCTGATTTGAGCTGTTCCACCCTGTCACCGTATCTGAGCGCCGCATTGTATATACCGGAATTGATTGCGTCGGTCCAGTATGAATTTTCGAGCCGCGGCGGAGCGAGCACATATTAGGTATCCTTTTTCAATAGAATCACACTCCCGTGCGGCGGCGCATATTCCCGGAGCAAGTTTGCACCGCCCTAAGAATATTATATAATAATCAGGCTGGATTTTCGGGGAAAAAAATCGGCTGCGGAGATATTCTCATATTTCCGTATAACCGATGATGATAATTAGCCTGCCGGATTCATTCTGCGTCGGCAGCAAATCCGCCATATGTAAAATGGAGCCGCTGCATTGCTGCCACATATCTTGTATGCAATAATACGTCTGTCATAAAGATCAAGTATGGCAGAAAGACATAGCTTCTTCACTTCGGTACCAACGTAATACTTAAATTCCGTAACGTCGGTAACCCATTTTTCAAACGGAACGGTCGCTTTGAAGTCTCTGTTAAGCACGTTCCCGGCAGTAATTTCAGGTGTAGACTTCACGTAATCCGGACGTTTCTTACGGATGACGGATTTAAGTCCGAGTATACGCATAATACGGCGAACTCTCTTTACGTTAATTCTGTGAGGAAGCTCGGCTGTCTTCTCTATGAAGCTCTGTTTAATTTTAATGCGGTGCAAATTTTCTTTACTGTATAGCCCATATGTTTGTTAAGAAATTCAATCGCTTTGTATATATGCTTGAACAATCCTCAAAAAAGTAGACAAGCGCGAAAAAATATGATATAATAAGAAAGACAGAAAAAGCAGAGCAAGAAAGGGAACAAAAATGAACGGAAAATCAGTCAAATACAGCGCGGATTTCAAGAAGACGATCGTCGATCTTTACCGCTCCGGCAAAACCTACTCTGAAATCCACAAAGAATACGGAGTTTCCAGCAGCGCACTCTCAAACTGGGTGAAACTCTACTCCGAAGTCAAAATTGACGACGATACCATCGTTACCGCCGAACAGATAAAAGTTCTCCAGTAACGGAACGCTCAGCTCGAAGTAGAAAATCTCATATTCAAAAAAGCAATTGCGATCTTCACTCCTCACTCAGACAAAGACTGAACGCTATCAGAATCTTGTCTCGCGAGCATAAAATATCCACTCTCTGCCATGTACTTGGCGTATGCCGAAGCACATACTACAAGTTCCTGAACCGTCAGAAATCCAACCGTGAAATCGAGAATATCAGGATCAGAAAAGCAATTCCTGAAATCTACTCGAAGTCAGATAAGAGGCTCGGACCGGATAAAGTGAGAGTATGTCTCGCTCGTGATCATCGCATTACCATCAGCCGTGGAAGAGTGTACCGCCTGATGAAATCAATGGATCTTCCCAAAATGAGTACCAGAAAACCTCCAAAACCATCCGGTTTTAAGAATGGCAGCGACGCCGGAGAACGTGTAAATCATCTGAAACAGCAATTCGATCAGCCTGCCCCGAATCGAGTCTGGGTCTGTGACTTCACCTACTTAAAAGCCGCCGGGAGATTTTACTATCTGTGTGCCATTATGGATCTCTTCTCGAGAAAGATCATCGCTTACAGACTTTCAACGCATATCGACACCGAACTTGCGATCATGACTCTCGACGATGCTGTGGCGGCGAGAGGTGTATCGAACGGAATAATTTTTCATACTGATTGCGGTTCTCAGTTCACAGCGCGTGAATTCAAAAAACATCTCGATCAGCTTGGCATGATCCAGTCTTTTTCTAAGAAAGGTCATCCTTACGACAACGCTGTCATGGAATGCTTCTTCAAGTATCTCAAATCTGAGGAGACAAATCGACGCTCTTACGCTTCTTTCGATGAATTGAAGCTCTCGATTTTCAAATACATCATCGGTTTCTATAACTCCTCAAGGCCTCATTCCCACAACAACGGTCTTTCTCCTGTTCAGGCTGAGGCTTTTCCTTGATTTTTTGTCTACTTTTTTGAGGGTGATCCAGATAAGGCATAGTCCATTTTTTGACAACATCAAGCGTGCGGAGATAAAGAATTATCATAACCACTGTACATAGACAAAGTTATCGTTCATGTATATATTGCAAAAAAGCCACCCTTCGGCGACTTTTTCGACAGGCTTCTCCCCCGCCATCAAAGCCGGGGATATTTATTTTTCGCTGATGACCTCATCCAGCTCATCCAGTCTTGCGATGTTGTAGGTATAACCCATATCAAATTTTGTCGTGTCACAGAGGAGGACGCGGCGTTTTGCGCGCCTGAGCATGACGCGGCGGATGGAGGCTTCCTCCAGTGAAGAATCGGTGAGATAGCCGTCAGGCGAGATGCCGCGGCAGGAAAGAAACGCCACATCCGCGTTGATGCCTTCGATGAATTCCTCCGCCTGCCTGCCGACAAATGCCAGCGAGTTTTCAAGCACGATGCCGCCGGTGCAGAGCGTCTTGATATGCAGAGCGGCAAGCTCCAGCGTCGCCTTCGGTCCGTTGGTGATGACGGTGATATTTTTGAAAGCCGCAAGCCGTGCAACCAGCCGGAACACGGTGGATGACGCATCCAGCATGATCGTGTCGCCGTCGGAAATCAGGCGGACGGCTTTGGCGGCGATGTTCTGCTTGGCGGTATCGTTGGCGCGCTCGCGGATGGTCAGCGGAATTTCGTGTGCCGGTCCCTCAATCAGCATAACGCCGCCGTGGGTGCGGCGAACCAGCCCCGCGCGTTCCAATTTGGTCAGGTCACGGCGGACGGTGGATTCGCTGACAAACAGCTTGTCGGCAATTTCGCGGGTTGTGAGACTGCCGCGCGAATGCAGCATCTCGGTGATGGCAGAATGTCGTTCGTAGTCAAACATGGCAGTATCTCTTTCGTTTGTGATTGAATGTGCGCGTAATCGCGCAGAATTCGCGCAAAAACGCAATCATTCGCGCAGACCTTGACATAGGCCGCAGGCGGCATTATAATTATTATACAGCTTGCAGACGCAGTTGTCAAGAGAATTCATTCATTGTTCGAGAACTAAGGAGGATTATTATGTCTGAAGCATTATGGCAGCCCCGTGAGGATTTTATCCCGGTATTAGGACATCGGGGAATCTGCGCTAAATATCCGGAGAATACGCTCGTTTCCTTTGACGCGGCCATCGAGCTTGGCTGTGATCTCATCGAATTCGACATCAACATCACCAAGGACGGCGTACCGGTGGTCATCCACGACAACACCATCGACCGCACCTGCATCGGACACACCGGAGCGGTGCGTGACTACACCCTTGATGAGCTGAAAGCCTTCGATTTTTCCGCACAATTCGCGGACAGCTTCAAAAATACGCCCATCCCCACGCTTCGCGAGGTGCTGGAGCTTGGCGCGAAAAATCCCAAGCTGTGCTATAACATCGAGATCAAGGATTACACCGAGGAATGCGTCGATAAAACTATGCTGCTGGTGCGGGAATTCGGCATCTCCGAGCGTGTGGTGATCGCCAGCTTTTCAGTGGATGTGCTGCTGTATACGCAGGATAAATACCCCGAAATGCGCACGCAGGGCTTTCCGCCGTTTTTCATGAAGAATGCGCCCATGGAGATGTACGACAGAATGTACGGTATCGGTATCCCGATCGCGTGGTCACGCGAGAATATGGATATTGACGAAGCAATCGCCGCCGACGTGGCATTCGCAAGGGAGCATAACATACTGCCGTGGCTGTTTTCGGCTGATACAGAGGAGGACGTCCTGCTCTGCGTGAAGCACGGATGTGCCAACATCACCGGGAACAATCCCGAAATTGCTCTGAACACCCTCAGAAGAATAGGAAAGCATCAATGAATTACACAGCAATGTCGCTCGTAAAACGCGGCGATAAGATTGAGTTTACTAAGGAAATACGCACACTCGCGCCGCCGGATGACGACGAAGTTACCGTCGCCGTCCGTGCCTGTGGCGTATGCGGCAGTGACATTGCGAGATGGCGGGGAGAGGCGTATCACTATCCGCTCGTCATCGGACATGAATTCGCCGGCGAGGTCATCGATGATCCCGCCGGTGAGTGGACAAGAAAGCGAGTCGCGGTATTTCCGATCATCCCCTGTCAAAAATGCCCTCAGTGTCAAAGAGAAATGTACGCAATGTGCGAGCATTATGACTACTACGGCTCAAGGCGCGACGGCGGATTTGCTGAGCTTCTCAATGTGAAGCGGGCGAATCTCATCGAAATTCCGGTGGGGGTCAGCTTTGAGGCGGCGGCGATGTGCGAGCCGTGCGCGGTGGCTCTGTGCGCGCTCGAAAAAGCGCAGACGGTGGAAAATAAGACTGTTGTCATCTATGGTGCAGGCACCATCGGACTTATCCTCGTAAAGCTGGCGCTCATCCGAGGCGCGGCGGCAGTGTATGTGTTCGAGCCGGATGCGCGAAAGCTCGAATTTGCAAAAACATTCGGCGCGGCGCAGCTTACAGCAGATGTGCATGCGGACGTGATCATCGATGCCTGCGGACGTCCGGAAGCACTGGTAGATATGCTCCTGCATGCAAAGCCGTCAGCAGAGCTTGTGCTGATGGGTAACCCCGCATCGGACGTGCAGCTGCCGCGTGCGGTGTACTGGAAGATCCTGCGCGGCGAGTTGACCCTCCGCGGTACATGGAACTCTCGCTTTGCTGCTCATGCAAACGACTGGCAGGAGGTGCTTTCGCTGATGGGCGAAGGAACACTCGACATCTCGCCGCTCATCACCCATAGATTTGCACTGACCGAGGCAGAGACAGCGCTTCGCACGATGACCGACCGTGATGCTTTCAGCGTAAAAGTTATGCTCGTGAATCGGGAGGAATCCAAATGCATTCTGTAAAACTCTGCCCGTCCATGATGTGCGTAAATCCCGTGAAGCTGGCGGAAACGCTCCGCACTTTCGAGGACGGCGGCATCGAATACCTGCATATCGACGTGATGGACGGCCATTTTGTGCCGAATTTCACCCTCGGCACGGATTACTGCAAGGCACTGCACAATATCTCGAAGATCCCATTGGATTATCATCTGATGATCGAGGATCCGGAGGATCGCATCAGCTGGTTTGAGATCCACAAGGATGATGTGGTGTCCGTTCATGCGGAGGCAACGCGCCAGCTCCAGCGCACCATAGACCGGATCGCCGAAGCAGGCGGCAAGCCCATTGCAGCCATCAATCCCGCAACGCCCCTCTGCGCTATCGAGGAAGTGCTGCCCTATCTCTGGGGCGTGCTTGTGATGACTGTCAGCCCGGGATATGCGGGGCAGAAGCTGGTGGAATCCACCATCGGCAAGATCAGGCACCTGCGCACCATGCTCGATGAGCGGGGGTATGAAAACGTGCGCATCGAGGTGGACGGCAACGTGTCCTACCCGAATATGCAGAGAATGCGTGAGGCGGGCGCGGATATGTTCGTCATCGGCTCGTCGGGTTTTTTAACTACCGATGACGCGCAGACGATTGCGGCGGGGATCGGCGAGTTCCGAAAAATACGTTAAAGCTGTCAAATCGCATATTGAAATCCGGTAACTGTGATATAATAACAGTTACCGGATTTTTTGTGTGGTAATCGCGTTACGTTATGCTTATCAATTTCTGATTATTGTCGCTCTCGTAATGCTCAGATACATGAATACCACGCGGCAGTGCGCCATGGGTAGGCAGTACATTAAATTCTCCCTTGGACTTTTTGAAATCACGCCAACGCTCTTTTTGTATCGTGATCTCTGAATTTCCGGACACACTACATCCATCTTTGTCAAACTCGCAAAGTCTGGCACCAAGATAAGAAAGCATAGATTCTATTTCTTCAGCACTTACCCCAGACAACATTTGTGTTCTTTTTTAGAATGGGAATAATTTTTTTCATTCTTTTCGCCTCATGTTGTAAAAACAACCGACTTGTTTTAATTATTATATTATAATATACTCGTAAAGTCAATACAACATCAGCTAAAGATGGTGATAATTTTGAAACCTAAAATCAAATAGAAAAATCACGCACATTGTAAAATGAAGTTGCAATAGTCAGTTTTCAAAAAAGAATATCCATAGTAACGATTCTGTGGTAGAATTGAAGTTGCCGAAACAACAATTCCGAAAGGATCGTCACTATGGACATCACTAATTATACCACAGAATACAGGAAAGGTCAACACCTTTTGAGTGAAGAAAGACACGAAATTGAAGTACGATTGAAAGACGGCTGGTCTATCTACCGGGTTCTGA
>CACXED010000364.1 GCA_902766575.1 uncultured Ruminococcus sp.
CGCGGGGACGATACCGAAGTCAGCCTTCATCTCGCGGTAGGTCTGACCGGTTATGCCGAACACGCCGCACTGCTGAAAGAGCATCTGACCGTTGGCGAACATCTTTCCGCCCTCGCCGTTATCGACTCCGTCGTATTTGTCGTAATAGACGTTGGGATTGCTGTTAACGGTGTCGACGAGCTTCTGGAAGAAGGATATGGTCTTTTCATTGCCGGGAACGTCGAAGTAAGGATAGCTGTCCTTATCCATCTGGACATACTTGATTCCGGCTCCGGTGATCAGGGTGTTGTAGAAGGCCTTGATCGCGCCGGTAGCGCCCCAGCGGTCGTTAGCGTCCATGACGGTGTCGCCGTTGATGTCGGAGGGAGCGGTGTTGGCGATCTCAAAGAACTTGTCGGTAGTCCACTTGCCCTCGCGGACGAGGTCGTAGATGTTGTCCTTTATCCGGAGCTCGTCGTACATCTCCTTGTTGAACAGGAAGCACTGAGAGCCGGAGAGGTAGGACATAGTCCAGTTACCGGCGACGGCTACCTGCTTGTCGCCGATCTTGAAGATGCTCGTAGCGTCGGGGTTCCAGTAGTCGGCTCCGAGGTTGAGATAGGGGATATTTGAGAAATCGGCGAGATAGTCGATGTTTCCGAGGACGTTGATTCCGTACTGGAAAATCACGTCATACTCGTTTTCGCCCGAGAGGACAGACTGCGCAAGGATACTTGCGACCTGATCGACCTCGGTGATGTTCAGCTTGCAGTTGAAGCGATCCTCGATATAACCGGTGCGGGTGTACATCGCGTCGTTGATGAGATCTCCGTTCTGCTCGTCAGCGGTGAGCTGAGTCTCAGCCCAGGTGAGCCAGTTCTTGTTGTGATGCAGGATATTGAAGGAGAAGCCCTCCATATCCTTGTCGGGAAGATTGTCGGTGAGCTTTTCGGTCTCGGTTTCGGAGGGCGTGGTGTCTCCGGTAGTAACGGCGGGATCCTTGGGATCCTTGCTCTCGCCGCCGCAGGAAAAGAGCGACATTGTCGCGGCCATCAGCGCGATAGCCGCTATGCGGGTGAGATAGCGATTCATATCAGATGCTCCTTTTGATTTATTCAGTTCCGCCCGCTTCCGGCGCAGGGCGGATAACTACGAATATATTATACATCTCCGGCGCGTCAAAGTAAATCCCCGCCGCGCGCATAAAGCTGTCTCAAACGCGCGTTTTTATGTCCGATACGCGCAGTAATGTCCAATACACGCATTTAGCTCCGAGTGAGGCTATATCTCATACGCGCATATCAGAGCTCGAACTCATCTCCGTCGTGCGCTGCGGCGACGGGATAGGGGAAGTCAGCGCAGAGCCCGAGCAGGCGGCTCTCGCCCTCGCCATGCCACTCGTTGCCGATATGAGTGAAGATGAGACGGTCGGCGAGCGTTTTCCGAAAGAGCGGCGCGGCAGTCGACTGCTTGTAGTGAGTAGCCTCGCAGACGAGCAGGTCGAAATGCTCTCTCGTCAGTATCTCCGGGTAATCGTGGAAGTCGACCCAGAGATCTCCGGTGTGGAGCAGGCGCTTTCCGCTCGCCTTTTCGGTGATGATATAGGCAAAAGTGACCGGTTTCACCGGCGATTTCGGTATATGGTCGGTCGGATACGCCTCGACCGAGATATTCTCGTCCGAATATATCTCACCGGGAGTGACGAGCGAAAAGCCTATCAGCTCAGGCTTAACCGGAATGTGCATCGCGCTGAGCCAGACGGTCAGCGCTTCTGCGGCTCCGCGCTCGGGGAGGAAGATCGACGTATGCTGACCGGGCTTCGGATATTTTTCGAGGATCTTTATCATCTCGGTGATTCCGCCTACGTGATCGTCGTGCATATGGGTAACGAAGATCGCCCGGATCCGCGAGTTATCCTTGCCCTTACGGCAGAGCAGAGCCTCGCATGGCGCTCCGCAGTCGACGAGATAGGAAGCCGCTCCTGTCTCATAGAGCGTTGAGGAATTGAACCGGCAGTAGGTCGAGTCTCCGTGGCTCGTGCCGAGAGTAGTGATCTTCATCGCCGTCACCTCGCTTTATGTTTCATTGGATTTATCGGCTTCGCAGAGCGCTCAGTTTCACTAAAAATGCCGATAATCTTCAATATTCTGCCATCATTATAGCACACAGGTGTTGAAAAGTCAAGTATTTTTTCGCTTTTCGATTTTTTTGCAATGTGAGCGGGAAAATTTGCGCCCTCAGCGACGCTTGATATTTGATGAGATGAACAATTTCGCCCTCCGCGACGCAGTATGTTTGATAAGACTAAAACTGACGGCGGCGCAGTCACTAACCTTGACTTTGCCAGCGGGGGCTCCCCGCCGCGGCGTTGGCGGCTCGACGCCGCCG
>CACXED010000365.1 GCA_902766575.1 uncultured Ruminococcus sp.
CGACGGAGCTGTTGCGGTCATGATATAAGGCAGCTTTCCATTGGCGGCGAGCAGCTTGCAGGTATCGTTGATCACTCCTCCGCCGACCGCTATGATCAGATCGCGGTCCTGACCGAGCGCCATCAGCGCTTCTCCGACGATATATTCGTCGGGAGCGGGGGTCTTGCGTTCAATAATATGAACGCGGCAGTCGGCGCCGCTGCCTGAAAGGAGCTCACAGACCCTTTCGCCCGCCGCGGCATAGGTGTCGGCGTCGCAGAGGACAAAGGGCTTATGTCCGTACCTCGCGGCGAGAGACGGGAGCGCTCGAAGCGCGTTTTCGCCTATGACGCAGTCCTTAAGCCCGCCGTGATGCCGTCTGCCGCAGTCCGGACAGAGAAAATTATCGTTTTTTATCAGCTTTTCGAGATCATATTCCATATTGACGACCATGCCTTGATTTGAGTTCGGCTGACGCGTTATCGTCAGACCGTTATGCTAATGATATCACAAAAGCCGTAAAATGTCAATCTCTGCGGGAGAGAATGATCAGTGCGCACAGAAACGATCGCATCCCGGAGCGATCGCTCATTTTCTGAGCGCGGATCGGATATGCTTTTGGCGATATGGCCGCACAGCAAATGCAAGCCGATATCCGAGCCCTTTCCCGGATAACGGCGGTTATTCGCCGCGGCGGGTGCGATAAAAGCTCAAAACGAAAAATATTCGGAAAATCAATTGAAAAGAAAAATAAATGCGGAAAATATCGGGAAATAAAATAAAATTTTTTTAGCGAAAGATGTAGATTTTTCCGGCGAAATAGTGTATAATATTACAGTAAGTATAACCGCTATGCTCTCGTTATATAACCTTTTTGCGTCTCGGATTGTTACAAATTTAACGATTGCGGCCGGGATACTATTATTTTCCTTACAATAATCAAGGAGGACAGCACTTTACTATGAAAAAGAATCTGACCACAGTCGAATTCAAGGGCACGCCCGAGCAGGAAGCAAAGCTCGACGCGCTCATCGCCGAGCTCAAGGACACAAGGGGCGCGACAATGCCCATCCTTCAGGGCGCGCAGGAGATCTACGGCTACCTTCCGATCGAGGTCATCCGCAAGATCGCGATGGGTCTCGGACTCTCGTTTGAGGAAGTCTACGGAGTCGCAACCTTCTACTCCCAGTTCTCGCTCAACCCCAAGGGACAGGTCGCAATCGCCGTCTGCCTCGGAACCGCCTGCTACGTCAAGGGCTCGGGTCTGCTGATGGACAAGATCACCGAGCGCCTCGGGATCGCCGCAGGAGCCACCACTCCCGACGGAAAATACTCTCTTGAGGCTACCCGCTGCATAGGAGCCTGCGGACTCGCGCCGGTCCTCACCGTCAACGGCACCGTTTACGGCCGTCTCACCACTGCCGACATCGACGGGATACTCGATCAGTACATAGATTGACTGAAAATACTGTAAAAACAGCCGAAGCCAACAGACCGCTGCTGATGGACGAGCTTTCGCTGCATATCCTCGATATCGCGAAAAATTCGCTCGAAGCGTCGGCGGCGCTTGTGGAGATCAGTATCGACGAAGCCCCGGAACGTCTCGTCGTCACTATTGCCGACGACGGCTGCGGTATGTCGGAGGAAGCTCTGAAAAACGCGCTGCTGCCCGGCTTTACCACAAAACAGAACGGACGGGGGCTCGGGCTTGCGTCGATAAAGCTTGCCTGCGAGCTGTCGGGCGGAGAGCTGACAGTCAGCTCAAGCAACGGAAAAGAGCATCACACGCTCGTCAGAGCGTCGTTCGGGCAAAACCGGCAAAGGCTCGGCGATATCATATCGACGATAGTAACGCTCGTAAACGGAGCGGGGAAGTCGGATATAGTCTTTACACACAGGCTCGGATACCTGTGCGTCAGCTTTGACACACGAGAGGTCCGACGGGTTCTCGGAGACGGAATCCATCCCTCGTCGCCCGAGGTGCTCGGATGGATCAGAAACGAGCTTCGCACGCAATACAGTCAATGAATCGCAGCCTTACACAGGCTATAAAAAATTGTTGTTGAAAGGAACATTTTCATGAAAACTTTAGCAGAGCTTGCGGAAATCCGCGACAGAATGCAGAAGAACGTGATCCTCCGCGAAGGTCACGGAGATATCCGCGTGATCGTCGGAATGGGTACCTGCGGCATCGCAGCCGGAGCCCGTCCGGTCCTCGCAGCCTTCGTAGAGGGCGTGGACAAGGCCGATCTCACCGGAAAAGTCACCGTATCTCAGACCGGCTGCGCAGGCAAATGCCAGTATGAGCCTCTCGTCGAGGTCTTTGAAAACGGCAAGGACAAGGTTACATACGTCAACATGACCCCCGAAAAGGCAGCCCGCGTCGTTGAGGAGCACCTCAAGGGCGGAAAGCCTGTCGAGGAATTTACCATCGCCAACGCGAAATAAACAGGAGGATTATTTATAATGTTCAGAGCTCATGTACTTATCTGCGGCGGTACCGGATGTACCTCCTCCGGAAGTGAAAAGATACAGGAAGCCTTCCACGAGCAGCTCAAGACTGCCGGACTCGAGGACGAGGTAAAGGTCGTCCGCACCGGCTGCTTCGGACTCTGCGCGGTCGGACCTGTCGTTATCGTCTATCCCGACGGAACCTTCTACTCCCGCGTCAGCGCCGACGATGTTCCCGAGATCGTCTCCGAGCATCTCCTCAAGGGTCGTCCCGTAAAGCGCCTTGAGTACAAGGACGTCGACGCGGCTCTCGCCGACAAGGCTAACGTCTCGCTCTCCGACACTACCTTCTACAAGAAGCAGCACCGCGTCGCGCTCCGCAACTGCGGTCTCATCGACCCCGAGAACATCGACGAGTATATCGCGATGGACGGCTACAAGGCGCTCGGCAAGGTTCTCACCGAAATGACTCCCGACGAGGTCATCAAGGTTGTGCTCGACTCGGGCATCCGCGGACGCGGAGGCGCAGGCTTCCCGACCGGACGTAAGTGGATGTTCGCTAAGGCCTCC
>CACXED010000366.1 GCA_902766575.1 uncultured Ruminococcus sp.
CTTTTCGGCGGTCTCGAATATGTGGTCTCCAGCGGTACAGAATGTCCCGGACTTTTCGGATGACACGCTCGTCAGCTTTGACGACGGCGAAATCTTCGTCGGAGATTACGTGATGTTCGGCCCGAACGTGACTGTCTCGACAGCCGGACATCCGATCGCGCCCGAGCTGAGAGGGAAGAACGTCACGCAGTACAATATTCCGGTACATATCGGAAACAACGTCTGGCTCGGCGCGGGAGTCATCGTCCTGCCCGGAGTTACGATCGGCGATAACTCGGTCATCGGCGCGGGGAGTATCGTCACACGCGACATTCCGGCTAACGTCGTAGCGCTCGGAAGTCCCTGCCGCGTTCTGCGCCAGATCAGCGATCGCGACCGTGAGTACTATTTCCGCGATAAAAAGCTCGACCCGGCTATCTTCGACGCCGTTAAGGAGAAATAATAATGAAACAGGTAATACTGAATAAAACCGATCTCAGGGTCTCGGAGATCTGTCTCGGCGCGGATGTTTTCGGGTCGAGATTTGACCGTGAGACCGCATTCGGGCTGCTCGATCGGTTCAGGGACGCGGGCGGGAACTTTGTCGACACCGCGAATATCTACTCTCGCGACTTTGAGGCGGGCTACAGCCGCAGCGAGCGCTTTCTCGGCGATTATCTGCGCTCTCGCGGAAAGTCGGCGCTGATCGTCGCGACCAAGGGCGCGCACCCGAACCCGAAAACCATGCACACGCCGCGAATCAGCCGCGAGGAGCTGACGCGCGACATCGACGAGAGCCTCTGCTCGCTCGGGCTCGACTGCATCGACTACTACTGGCTGCACCGCGACGATCCGTCCATGCCGATAGGCGAAATCATCGAGCTGCTCGAGGAGTTCGTCAGGCTCGGAAAGATACGCTTCTACGGCGGTTCGAACTACTCCCGACAGCGTATGCTCGAAGCCGACGAGTACGCAAAGGCGCATGGACTGCACGGCTTTTCGGCGGTCTCGAATATGTGGTCTCCAGCGGTACAGAATGTCCCGTACTTTTCGGATGACACGCTCGTCAGCTTTGACGACGGCGACCTCGGACTGTTCGATTCGACCGGAATGGCGTTTGTACCTTACAGCTCCACCGCGCGCGGATGGTTCTCGAAAAGAGCGGTCTGCGTGGTCGGCGGAACGCTGTCCTCGGTCTTTGAAAATCCGCAGAATTTGGCTCTGCTCGAAAGGCTGAAAGGCACCGGAAAGCCGGTTCAGACCGCGCTGCTCGAGCATATCCGCTCCTATCCCGAGCAGATTATCCCGATAACGTCGGTCAGCCGCCCGGAGCAGCTTGACGATATATTGGCGGTTCATTCCGTAAATGCTTAAAATAATCCTGCTCGCGCTGAATTCGGGCTACAGTCACACAAACCTCGCGGTCAGGTGCATAAAAAAGCGCCTTTCCGACGTGGGCTTTGACGCTGATTTTCTCGAATTCAGCCTGAAAGACCGGCGCGGAGCGATACTCTCCGCGCTTTTTGACAGGGACGCGGATATCTACGGCTTTTCAACCTATATCTGGAACCGGCGCGAGCTGCTGTCGCTGGCGTCCGATCTTAAGAAGCTCAGACCCGGCGCGAGGATCGTATTCGGCGGGCCGGAGGTCTCCTTTGACGCAGAGGAGCTGCTCGAAACGAACAGCTTCATCGACTGCGTTATCACCGGAGAGGGCGAGGATGGATTCGTGAAGCTCGCGCGGGCGGTCGAAAGCGGTGAAAATATACCGAAAATCCTCGACGGCGGAGTTTTCGAGGGCTTTGAGCGCGCCGGGATACTCTACTCGCAAAATGAGCTTGCCGGAGAGCGGCGGATGCTCTACTACGAATCGTCGCGCGGATGTCCGTATCGCTGCGCCTACTGCCTCTCGTCGCTGTCGGGCGGAGTCAGGGCTAAGACGGCTGAGCTGACCCTCGATGAGCTGCTCGGGTTCGAGTCGCTGTCAGCCGATATCGGGGTGATCAAGTTTGTCGACCGGACCTTCAATTTTGACCGTCGGCGTGCGCGGGAGATCTGGCGCGGACTGCTCGACGGGAAATACACCAAGCGCTATCATTTCGAAATCTGCGGCGAGCTTCTGGAGGACGAGGATTTTGAGCTGCTGGCAAAATTTCCGGCAGGGAAGATTCAGCTCGAGATCGGCGTTCAGTCGACAAACCCCGAGACTCTTTCGAGGGTCGGTCGCAGAACCGATATCGAACGGCTGCTCGGAGCGATCTCGCGGCTTCATTCCCTCGGGAATATGCACATCCACGCCGACCTGATCGCCGGGCTGCCTGGCGAGGGCTTCGAGCGGTTCGGACAGTCCTTTGACGAGCTTTTCGGGCGCTGCGATATGCTTCAGCTCGGCTTTCTGAAGCTCCTGCGCGGCTCGCGGCTGAGAGCCGAAGCCGACAGCTTCGGCTGCGTTTACTCGGACGAGCCGCCCTATGAGGTGCTGTCGACCGACTGCCTGTCCTTTTCCGAGCTGAGACGTCTGCACGCGATCGACGATCTGCTCGACCGATATGTCAACAGCGGTGCGTTTTCGCGTTCGATGAAGCTGATAATGAGCCGCGAGAAATCGCCGTTCGGACTGCTCGATCGGCTTGCCGCCGGATTTGAGAGAAACGGCAGGTCGATACGCGAGCTCTCGCAGGCGAACGCATATAGTGAGCTTTACGGGCGGCTCTGCGGCGATGGGACTGACGACGAATTCGGAAATCAGCTCGCGCTTGCGCTGTCGCTCGATTTTCTGACGAGCCAGAAGACCTCTCTGCCGCGCTTTGGGAGCTTTGACTTCCCACGGCGCGAGGACAGGGAGCTGAAGCGCGGATTCACCGAATGGGCTGACGCGCGCTCGGTCGGGTATTTCGCTCCGGCGCTGGAGGTCAGGGGAGATGACTATATCATCGACCGGAAGCGGCTTCGCGCTTACCGACGGTCGGACGGTAGATTTGCCGAAATATGAAAGCTCGTCCTGCGGATTATCCCGCAGGACGAGCCTTTTACGTTGTTATTCAACAGCCTCCCAGAGCTCGGCGTAATGTTCTTCGTAAGTGGATTTGTTCTGCGCAAAGAACGACGCGAGATCGGTGCTGCCCTGATTGAGCAGCTTTCCGGGAGCGGCGTAGCAGCCGATGAAATTGTCAAAGCAGAGCCCGATATCGTAGACCAGACCGTCGAATATCAGGTCGAGCATCGCCAGAGATTCATCGTCGCGGGCGAATTTGGAGTCGAGCAGCTTATTGTAGTAGGCGGGCATCAGCGTCGACTGCGAATAGTATGCCATCGTCTCGAGCACCGCGCCGCAGAGCTCCTTGTCCTTAGCGGTTATCGGCACGCAGACCAGTCCGTTCCAGACCGACGAATGGTA
>CACXED010000367.1 GCA_902766575.1 uncultured Ruminococcus sp.
ATCATCTGCCTGAGCATGAATCCGAGCATATTCGCCTGCGCGTCGGTCACAAGCCCGTGCAGCACTCTCGTGTCGATATATTCCCGCCCGATCAGTATAAACCCGGTTTCGGAATATTCCAGCTTCTCCGAGCCGTAGGTATACGGATAGGACGTGAAGCCGCCGTAGATCCCACGCTCGAGCTTCCCGAAGCCGACCTGCTCTC
Organism: uncultured Ruminococcus sp.; assembly: GCA_902766575.1. Lineage (GTDB taxonomy): Bacteria > Bacillota > Clostridia > Oscillospirales > CAG-272 > Flemingiibacterium. Next base: position 206 of record CACXED010000367.1, read on the forward strand.
CGTTTTGCACGATCGGCTTCTCCGGCGAGAGCTCACGCGCCTTTCCGGTTACGTTTTTGATGATATAATCGTCCATCATATAAACCCTGTCGGCGACCGACAGATACTCGCCCGAGCCGCCGATGACAAGTATCGTCGAAACTCCGCGCTCCGAAAGCCCGCGCACCCGGTCGGTAAAAGGCGTTATCGGTTCGCGCTCGATCAGGCGCTTCATCTTGTCGTCGCGGATCATGAAGTTCGTCGCGCTGCGATCCTCGTCGATGAGCAGCAGCTTTGAACCCGCGTCGACCGCTTCGATTATGTTCGCCGCCTGCGACGTTGAGCCGGACGCGCGCTGAGTCGAGAATTTCGCCGGGTCTCCGCCGCCCGGAAGCCACTTGATGAACGGCGTGATGTTCACGTTCGAGACGCAGCGACCGTCCTCGGCGCTGATCTCAACCGCGCTGTCGTCGGTCAGCACGAGCTCCCTGCCGTCTCCCTCGCAGTGGTCGTAGATCCCCGCGGCGACCGCGTCGAGCAGCGTCGATTTGCCCGAGTAGCCGCCGCCTGTGACTACAGTGACTCCTTGTCTGATCCCGAGCCCGCGCACTCCGGCGAGGACTATCGCGTCCGGCTCGCCGCCGGTCATGGTATCGGGAGCTTTGAACGGCAGCGCGCCCTCCATCGGCAGCGAGGTCTCGCCCGCTCTCGGGAGTATCGAGCCGTCCGCGATAAACGCGCAGATCGACCGCTCGCGCATCTCGCGTCTGATTTCCGACTGTCTGATCGACAGCGCTATCGCCCGCTCGAGCCTTTCCCTGTCGTAATTCACGATAAAATCGTTCACGGCCGCCGGAAGATCGGTACAGAGCATCTTCATCGCCTTTTTGAGCTTGCCCTCCGGCAGCTGCACCTGCATCCGGACGCAGAAGCAGAGCCTCGGCGGCTTCAGCTCTGCTTCAGGCAGGATGTAGACGTTAACTCCGCCGCCGTTCACATAGTCCTTAGCCGGAAGCGTCGCGAAGAACGCCGAGTTGCGCTTCAGCACTTCCCCTCCCGGCTTGTAGACATAGTAATGTCCGTTTTCCGTGACCGGACGCGAGCGGTTATAGAGCTCGTCGTTCAGCGGCTCAAAGAAGCGCGCGAACTCACGCAGCAGAGCGTCGGCTGCGGCGGTGCGGATTCTATCCTCGTCGGGCAGCCGCGCTCCGTATGACAGCTCATCGAACGGAATCCCGACCGTCACAGTGGGCAGACCGGGACAGAGCTTGTTCGTCCGGTCGAGACGGTAGGACACCTCTCCGCTGTAGAAAACCGGATCGTGCGCGACCTCGGGATCGCGCAGCGAGCCGTCGGATTTCGGCTGGAAATTCACTATCTCCTCGCCGTCGTACATAGATTTGTTTTTGCGGTCCTCGTTGTAGGTGTAGGTCGACGTCTTGTCGTCCATTTTAAGAAAATAGCTTTTCAGTCGTTTCAAATTATTTCCTCCGAATATTAGTTCTAACGGTATTCCGACCGTGACATTCGGCTTCTGCGGTTCCTGACGGTTCGAACGCGTGAACTCATAGCTAATCTCGCCGTCGTAGTAGACCGGACTGTTGTCGGGTATACGCTGCCCCTGCCAGATCACGCACATGGGACCCTCGTAGACGTTTCTCAGGCTCACGTCCCGGGTCTGTATGAAATTTTTCAATCTTTTCATAATCATCACCCTCTGAACTTAAAATTGCAAGCAAAAAAGACGCGCTCATATACGAACGCGCCTTGGTGCATTGCTTGCAGAATTACAGAATTAAGGTGACTTCCGCCAAAATATGGGCAGAGTACGGCGTTCGTATATGCAGGTTTTTCATAATGCGTCGCCGCCTTTCCTTGAAATTGACGAATTATTTCGTCTGAAACAATTATACTATAGCAAAGGGCAAAAAACAAGGGAAAAAACGGCTTTAGCCGTTTTTTCCCTGAAAGGCCCGAAAATTACTTCGCGGCGTTCTTTTCTCTTTCGAGCTGCTCGCGCTTGAAGTTTTCGACGTAGGTATTGATGCGGTTGATCGGACGGAGAAGCTCGCTGATCGACTCGCCCTTGTTTATCGTGTCGATGAGGTAGGAGATGTACTTGCTCATATTGACCGAGGCGTACCACTCGCGCGCCTTGAGCTCCTCGGGCTGATAGATGAGGTTGGTCGTAAAGACCTTGGTGATTTCGCCCTCGGCGTATGCCGCGTCGAACTTCTCAAGTCCCTCGCAGAACAGTCCAAAGGTCGAGAACACGAAGATGCGCTCAGCTCCGCGCTGCTTTAACTGCTTTGCAACGTCGAGCATCGAGCCGCCGGAGGAAATCATATCGTCAACGACGATAGCGTCCTTGCCGTGGAGGTCGCGGCCGAGGTACTCGTGAGCTACTATGGGATTCTTTCCGTTGATGACGATGGAATAATCGCGGCGCTTGTAGAACATACCGAGGTCTATTCCGAGTATCGTCGAGTAGTACATACAGCGTCCCATCGCGCCCTCGTCGGGAGAAATGACGACGACATGATCGCGGTCGAGCTTGACGTCCGGGACGTTCTTGCAGAGCGCCTTGATCATCTGATAGGTGCAGTGAACGTCGTCAAAGCCGGCGAGCGGGATAGCGTTCTGCACTCTCGGGTCGTGAGCGTCAAAGGTGAGGATGTTGGAGACGCCGATGCTGGTCAGCTCCTGAAGCGCCATGGCGCAGTCGAGCGACTCGCGCGCGGTGCGCTTGTGCTGACGTCCCTCGTAAAGCATCGGCATAATGACCGTGATGCGCTTTGCCTTGCTTCCGATAGCGCCGATGAGACGCTTGAGATTTGCGAAATGGTCGTCGGGGCTCATGCGCTGCTGCTGACCGCACAGCTCATAGGTAACGCTGTAATTGAAGCAGTCGCAGATAATGTAGACGTCCTTGCCGCGCATACTTTCAAGAATATGTCCCTTTGCCTCTCCGGTTCCGAAGCGGATTATCTCGCTCTTGGCAATAAATGTCTGATCGGTAGCGTGCCATGATTTGAGATACCAGTCGATCTGATCGGCGATGCTCTCGCAGCCGGGAGCGGCTATCACACAGAGGTCGCAGTCATGCGTATGGCAGGTTAAGTCGTTGTTTGATTCGTTCATTTCATCCTCCAAAATAAAATAACGTATTTTCTGCGAGCGGCGGTACTGCCGCCTGTCGTACATAATAATTATAACACATTTTTCGCTGAAATCAAATAGCTTTCGCAAAATTTCTGCTTTTTCATAAATTGTGTATAAATTATGTAATTTTATTTCGCGCCCGCTTGTCAATCTCCTACACCACTATTACGGGCTATTGACCGCTCGTCACAAATCGGTCACAAAAAAGTTTATATCGCTTGAAAGTAAATACAGCAGTTCGCCAAAAATTCACCTGACATTCAAAAATTCGACACTTTCTCTTGACATCGGGAATATTTTCTGC
>CACXED010000368.1 GCA_902766575.1 uncultured Ruminococcus sp.
TATAATCGAGCTTCCCACCGAGAAAATATGTTATCTCGATATCGGCGGAAGCGTTGATTTCTTCTGTATCCGCCGGGTCATAGGCCGTAACCAGAATATGCGTGACAACTTCATCGCCGATACAATGATCCAGTCTCAGCGGCAGCTCCGGACAAACATCGAGCAGGTTCACCTCTCTGTATTCGTTGTATTCCCGCATATCATCGCTGCAATAATTCAGAGAATTCCTAAGCTCCCTGATCCCGCAGACATTCGGTCGTATGGTCAGCGATTGATTTCCGATCACCGATGCGTCCCGGTTGGTGTTCTCGCCGTCAAGCATATAGTTTTTCGTCTTTCCGTAATAGAGCCAGCCCTCGCCCAGATCGACCGAGTATCTGCACTCGATCCTGCCGTCGTATTCGATCGTGATTATCGGATCCGCGAACTTATAATCGTTCTCAACAGACGAATAGCCGTATATGCCCTCGTAGATCTCATCCGAGTATTCCCCATACAGCTCGTCAAGCACACATTTCCCATACAGAGTCCCGGTGTATACCGGAGTCCCGGGCGTCAGTTTGGCTAATCTCCTGACCTCAGTCCCGGATTTATCCATTTCATTTGCCCATGTGTAAATTCTCATTATCCGGTCGTCCGGATCAGCGCTGTACTCGCTGTCGGAAACCAAGAGTATCTGATTGTCGTTCTTCAGCCTGTCCTCTATTGACGATAGAGTGAAAATAAGGTATACGCCCAGTGCTGTGATCCCTATAGACAGAAAAACATTTCGGAAGTATTTTTCATCGTGCTCTCCAAGCGGTCGGCTGCTATAACCGTTTGTAACAGCATAAAGCCGACGTAGGCTTCAACTGCTTCATGCTTATACTACAATTATAGTATTATGACCCGCATTTGTCAATACACGGCTCTGGTCAGGCGCAAAATTCGGAGCTTTGCATAAATAATCGGAGACGCTTTGTACAATATGCTGTGGACGCAGATACATGACAGCTCTCACACCGAGAATCTCTCGCGATACGCCAGCGGCGACATCGAATACTGTCTGCGAAAGACCCGGCTGAAAAAGGACAGCGAGCTGTACCCTGCCTGCCACGCGATCTCCTCCACCGACAGCCGGGTGGACAGCAGCAGCGCCGACGCATACTGGATCCGCCTGTACTGCACATACTGCGAATAGGTGCTCCCGAGCGTCCGGCTGAACCAGTGCGAAAAATAATTCGGGCTGAGATGCACCGCTGCCGCCGCTTCGGAAAGCGAGATCGGCTCGCGGAAATGCTCGTCGATATATTTTAGTATATCGTGATACTGCGCGGACGAGCTGTCGGGGCTCTGCCTCTCCGGACCGGCGAAATCGGATGAAAGGATCTCGATGCAGATCGCCTCGACGATATTGCGGAGTTTAAGAGAACAGTATATATCCTCGTTCCGGAACTGAGCGATTATCGTGCCGATCCGATCCGAGAACCAGTCAAAGCGGCTCCCGGTATCGATCACGCAGGGCTCCTGTCTTGTCAGCAGCAGCCGGGCGATATCGTCCTGTATGCAGCTCTCCTTGAAAATGAATTTCTTGATGCGGCTCGTACCCGAGTATTGATGGAAATCCCTCGGAGTCATTATCGAGATCATTCCCGGCTTCATTGTCCGGATGCTTCCGTTGATAAGATGCAGCGGCTCTCCGTCCATTATCAGCTCGACCTCGTAATACGAGTGCCAGTGCAGCGGAACCGGACCGTAGACGTCCTCTCTCGCCCGTATCGGAAGATTTATATCGGTATACCTGATAAGAAGCTCATCTCCTGAGTTCATCTGATCACCTCCTGAAACTCAGTATAGCACACAAAGCCCAGAATGTCAAGATAGTTCATAAAATTAGCATTTTCGGCTCTGTTAAACCCTCCTTTCATTTGTTATAATATGATTACTAAATATAGAAAGGTAGGTTTTCAGCAAAATGAACAAACGCACAATTTCCATCCTGCTGTTGGCAGCGCTATGTGTCTCAGCAGTCGCCTGCGGAGGCGAAGCTCAGAACCCCACGACGACCGACAGCTCATCCGACACCTCAGCCGAAGTCGTCGAGCCCGATGCGCCGAAATTCCCGTCGCTTCCGGACAATCTCGATTTCGGCGGCGAGACGCTGAACATCCTCATCCGCGAGGACAGCGGCTCGGGCAGTCACCTCTGGAAAAATGAGTTCTATGTCGAGGAGAGCACCGGAGACGTCGTAAGCGACGCCGTATATCAGCGCAACCTCGATGTGTCGGGCTTTCTAAACCTCGATCTGAACTATATCAGCATCCCCGGCGACTGGGGCAACATGAACAGCTTCATCACCACTGTGCGCTCGAGCATACAGTCGGGCGAGAGCGCTTACGACGTCATGGCGTCATATCAGTACTACACCCCGACCTTTGCCGTTGAGGGTATGCTGAAAAATATCGCCGACCTGCCATATGTGGACTGGTCTCAGCCCTGGTGGCCGGACGATCTGATGAACTCGCTCATGGTCAACAACAGGCTCTACTTTGTCACCGGAGATATCGCGCTTTCGGTTTTCAGGGACAGTATCGTCACCTTCTTCAACAGCGATCTTGCCGAGGATTTTGACCTCGATATGTATCAGATCGTAAACGACGGCAAGTGGACAGCCGATATGGCCAACGCCATCACAAAGCAGGTCTATGCCGATCTGAACGGCGACGGTAAGATGGAGCTCGGAGTCGACCGCTTCGGATATATCAACTATCCCGCCGGTCAGTATCTCGGAGCCTTCGGAGCCCGCACCACCGTCATCGGCGACGACGGAGTACCGACCTTCAATCTGAGCGACGAGCGCTTCATCAGCGGCGTTGAAAAGCTCTGGGCTCTGCTCTTTGACAACGAGGGCGGCGTCGATCACACCAGAAGCTCCAATTACGCCAAGGATAACGATCTCGACGCGCTTTTCATGAACGATCAGTGCTTCTTCTACGTCAACAGCCTGTCCTATTCGGACAAATTCAGATCCATGAGATCCGATTTCGGCATAATCCCGATCTTCAAGCTGAATGAGGAGCAGGAGACCTATTACACCGGTCCCGGCGATTCCTACACGGTCATGAGCGTGCCGATAGACGCCAACAAGGATGAGGCGGCGGGAGCTTATCTTGAGGCGATGGCCTGCCTCGGACGCAATTCTGTCCGCGAGGCCTATTTCTCGACCGCGCTGAAGAATAAGATAACCCGCGACGACGAGTCCTTCAGAATGCTCGAAATGATAACCTCGAATGTCGTCTACACCTTTGACAAGATGTATTCGTCGGTCATCGGCAACGTAGGCAACATCATGCGCGTTATGACCGACAGCAACACCACCGGCTGGAGCACCTATGTGGCGTCCAACATCGACGCATGGCAGGCAAAGCTCGACAGTCTGCTTGAATATTTTGATATCACGGAGTAAACAGTGTTTATAGAATCAATAAAAAAATTCGGCGCCGCTCCCGAACAACTCTGCACAAAGGAGATCCAAGCGGCAATCGACGCCTGCGCGTCGTCCGGCGGCGGAGAGGTCATTATCGAGGACGGCAGATACATAACCGGCACGCTGTTTCTGCACTCTTATGTAACGCTCGTCATCCGGGAAAACGCCGTCCTCAGGGCAAGCGGGAACGGCGAGGATTATCCTGACTTCGACACCTACTGGGGCAAGGAGAACGCTCCGCGCAAAACCGCACGCTGTCTTGTCTACGCCGAGGATTGCGAGCATATCGCGATAACCGGCGGCGGAACCATCGATTGCAGCGGAAGCGCGTTCTGCGAGCCCTATGAGGACACGGGCATACGCTTCTGGCGTCGGATCACCGACAAACTCCCGGCGCGGATGATCTTCTTCTATAACTGCCGTAATGTCTCTGTACGGGACATCACGATGCTCGAAATGGCGGGCGGCTGGGCATACTGGATAAACGGCTGCGATTTCGTCACGGTCGACAGGATAAGGATACTCTGCAACCCGCACTACCCGAATTCGGACGGCGTTCATATCAACTGCTGCTCTGACGTGACAGTATCGAATTCCACGATAAACTGCGGTGACGACGCGATAATCCTGCGCGCCAACAACAAGACCATGCAAAAAAAGCGCTCCTGCAGCCGGATCAGCGTGACCAACTGCACTCTCTCGAGCCAGTCGAACGCTATCCGCATCGGCTGGACAAACGACGGGCTCATCGAAAACTGCACCTTTTCAAATCTGGTCGTCACCGACAGCTGGTACGGCATTTCGATCGAATTTCCCAAGAAGCCCGAGCAGCCCTTCACCGATCAGGGCGACGATTTCACAGAGGTGCGGAACCTTTTGTTCGACAACATAATCCTCTCGCGGATCAGCACCTCTCCGATACAGATCCTCGCGTATCCCTACAATCAGGTGAAGTCGATCGAGCACATCAGCTTTCGCGGACTGATATCCGACAGCCGTCAGCTCCCGGTTTTCCGGGTCGAAAAGGGCGTCCGGGTCTCGGACATCTCGCTCTCGGACTGCGAATTTACCTCGGACGATATTTCAGCTCTGCGTTTTGAGAATATCAGCAGGGTTCATATGCAGAACGTCACGTTCGGGTGCCGGGACGACTGAGTGATGTAATCGGCGGCTCTGCTTTGGAACAGCATTTCAGGAATAGCCTCCCGCGGCAAGTAGAACTTCGCTGCCGCTGGAGGCTATTTGTGACATTATTTTCATTTTTTTGCGGCTGTCAGGACTACAGCCCGGTTCTTATCTGTGTTTTGAGTTCATCATATAGACTTTCTCTGGTTACAGCCAGGATCACGACTATGATTTTGTATGCGGCATATCTGACTCTGTATGTCAGTTCGTAGTCAGTATCATTATAGCTGATGCTATAACCGTAAATACCGGAGAGATCACCGCTTTTGACCTCGCCGACAGTATAATCGTCCTGTATTCTGTCGATCGCTTTTCGGTAAAGGCGTTTTAGCTCGCCGTCTCTGAGCTTTTTAAGGCGCTTCGCAGCGGGAGGAAGAAATCTTATCTCAGTCATTCTATTTTTCCTCATTATCGCCAAAAACGTCGTCATAGGTTGTATACTCACCGTTTCCGAGCGCCGCGTTATCCGCTGCGGCTATCATCGCTTCAACTGCAGGCCGCACCTGCGCCTGCAGTCTTCTGAACTGCGTGAGAAGTTCATCCCCGGATAATCCCTGTGAAATCAGGTCAGCAAGGATCTGCTCCGAGAATTCACCTCCTGCGTACTGTCTTGCAGGGCGCACAATAAGCTCATTACCGCGAACGATACATTCAGCTTCATCCTTGAAGCCGAGCATTTCAAAAAATTTCAGCGGTATGGTTATCTGTCTCTTTGAAGAAATACTTATGATCTTTTTATCCATTGGGGTTCCGCCTTTCTTTATTGGATCCATTCAGTATCAGTACAGATTGTGCTCTTTTAATTCTTCCGAATTTATTGATAGCAATATATCCCTTCTGTGTTTAATATTCTACAGAAGGGATATATTTATTCTGCTTTAAGGATAGGCTGAATAATTGGGGTTTTATCGCGAAAACAATCTTAAATCAGCGTTTCCTTAATTACGCGGTTTTTTCGGAGAGTCAATTAAGCTCAACTGCGAGCGCGTAAAGCATCTGTGCGGCAAGACTTCTCGGCGCCTTCTGCTGAGGATTCAGTAAGCCATCGTTTCCGGAGTATATACCATTGATGTCAGCCCACATCATCTGACTGAGCGCCCAGTCGGATACGAGCTTTGCATCGACATATTCATTCTCGAAAGCCTCGGCAGTGACATCGAGACCGGCAAACTCTGCGTATCTTGCTATGATGACAGCAGCCTGCTCGATAGTGACCTCATCGTCCACACCGAAGCATCCATTGCCGTAACCGATCACGATCTCGTTTTCAGCAGCCCATGCGACATAAGGCGCATACCACTCACCCTCGACAACATCGTCGAAATCAACAATTTCGTAGAGCGAAGTGTCAACTCCGGCAAGACGTCCGAGGACAGTCACAAACATTGCACGGGTCATTGTGGAATCGGGAGCGAATTCTGTTTCGGAAACGCCCTTGAAAAGTCTATTGATATTCGCAAATGCGATTGCTTCATAATAGTCCGCGTCATCAGTTACATCGGTGAAAGGATTCTCCCATGCCTCAAAATCCTCATCGGCAAGCTTGATTGCAAGCTTCTCAAAGACTGCCTTTACGGTGTGATGCTTTTTTACATTCTCAAAGCAGTACTCACTGACCGCACCGACGCTGTTGCCGTCAACGATGACGTCGGCGATCTTATAGCCCTTATCAGCAATGATGACTATCTTTGCATCAGAGCCTCTCTCAGCCTCAAAGGTACCGGTGATCGAGCCGCCCTTACCTGCTTCGGTGGTGATTGTGTATTCGATCTTGGAAGGAGTATCGACGATGATTATCGGAGTATCTTCGATCTTCGGAATTGATCGGGTCTCGTTTTCTCCGCAGACAGAGCATACTCTGTGCTCAGAACCCTCCTCGGTCTTGGTAGGCTCATTGTCGGTTATCCAATCGCCCCAAGTATGACCGGGAGCTTTAACAACCACTTCTTTTGTATAATGGCATATACTGCACTCATACTTTTCAAAACCATCTTCAACACAAGTTGCAGCCTGTCCGTCTACCTTATCAAAAGTATGATTTTCTATGCCATTTTTTTCATTGCATCCATCGTTAGTGCAGCTGTGCCAATGACTTGTTTCATCACAATCAAAATCATCTTTCCAGACATGGTCAAGCTTATCAATGGTTTCATCTTTTCTATATCCGCATTCAGAGCAGATACAATATTTCAAGCCTTCTTCAGCTTCAGTTGGATCTTTTTCGGTTGTCCATTCGCCAAATTCGTGATCGGCTTCATCTGCCACGTTTTCACAGACATCGCAGACATGATAATGCTTTTTCTCGGTTTTTGTCCACTCGCTATAGATATGCTCTGTGTGTTCTGCTTCAGCTGTAGCCGTATAAGTTTCTTCATTAAAGACGAATGTAGCTGTATAAATGACACAATTAGTTTCTTTATCGTATGAAGATTTTACATCTTCACAAGTTATACTCTCAACGGCTTCAGTATCACCGCACGCGCAAGCAAATGTTGCGGTGCATGAAGTATAGTCTTCAGCCCATTCATAGGTCGGTTCACCATAGGTGTGATTGTGGTTGACAGTAATAGTGCCGGTATTTATAGAGGTAGAGGCTTTGACATACCTTCCATCTTCAAGATATCCAGCATCTTCAACATTGAAACCAATTTCGATATTACCATCAGCATTTTCGTCAACTTTGACAGTAATAGTGGCAATTGTTCCGCCTTCAAAATTTTCAGATGCATCTACAACAATGTATGAATCTGCTTTATTGAAAGTAACTGCAAGCTTACTGTCGGCAGTCTGAACATCCTCAATAGATAATCCATCACCCGCTGTTATAGTTCCCCGTAATCCGACAATAGGAGTCCCGCCAATGCTGATATCAACATCTACCGTTTCTCCGGCATCTGCATCGGCGCTTCCAATGCTGA
>CACXED010000369.1 GCA_902766575.1 uncultured Ruminococcus sp.
GGCAAAGCAGGAGAACTCGAACAAGAATCCGGTCATAAACTCGACTCAGCGCGATTACATGGCGGGCGAGGTCTCGCGCGACATCACGAACCGCCTTCTGCTTCCCAAGGACATCGTCCAGGCGCATGAGGAGGGCATAATTCACTTCCACGACAGCGATTACTACGCGCAGCACATGCACAACTGCGACCTCGTCAACTTAGAGGATATGCTCGAGAACGGCACGGTCGTCACCGGAACGATGCTTGAGCGTCCGCACAGCTTTTCGACCGCCTGCAACATCGCGACTCAGATAATCGCGCAGGTCGCGTCTAATCAGTACGGCGGACAGTCGATCTCACTCGCGCATCTCGCTCCGTTTGTCCAGGTCAGCCGCGAGAAGATCCGCCGCAGCGTCATCGCAGAGAACAACGATCTGCACATCGGAATGGACGACGAGCAGATAAAGGACGTTGTCGAGCGCAGACTCCGCGACGAGATCAGCCGCGGCGTTCAGACGATACAGTATCAGGTGCTGACCCTCCTGACCACCAACGGACAGGCTCCGTTCGTGACCGTTTTCATGTACCTCAACGAGGCTAAGAACGAGCAGGAAAAGAGCGACCTCGCGATGATCATCGAGGAGACCCTCGAGCAGCGCTACAAGGGCGTCAAGAACGAAAAGGGCGTCTGGGTCACTCCGGCGTTCCCCAAGCTCATCTATGTCCTTGAGGAGGACAACATAACCGAAGGCTCGAAGTACTGGTATCTCACCAAGCTCGCCGCTAAATGCACCGCTAAGCGCATGGTTCCCGACTATATTTCCGAGAAGAAGATGCTCGAATTAAAGGTCGACAAGAACGGCGAGGGACACTGCTATCCCTGCATGGGCTGCCGCAGCTTCCTGACTCCCTACGTCGACCCCGAGACCAATCAGCCCAAGTATTACGGACGCTTCAATCAGGGCGTTGTGACGCTGAATCTCCCCGATATCGCGCTCTCGTCGGGCGGAAACGTCCAGAAGTTCTGGGAGATCTTCGACGAGCGTCTCGAGCTCTGCCATCGCGCGCTGATGTGCCGTCACAACCGTCTTAAAGGAACGCTCTCGGACGCAGCTCCGATTCTCTGGCAGTACGGCGCCTGCGCGAGACTCAAGAAAGGCGAGCCGATCGACAAGCTGCTCTACGGCGGATACTCGACGATCTCCCTCGGCTATGCCGGACTTTATGAGTGCGTCAAGTACATGACCGGCAAGAGCCACACCGACCCGGAGGCTACTCCGTTCGCGCTCTCGATCATGCAGAAGATGAACGACGCCTGCAAGGGCTGGAAAGCCGAGCACAACATCGACTTCTCGCTCTACGGAACGCCCCTCGAATCGACGACCTACAAGTTCGCAAAGTGCCTGCAGAAGCGCTTCGGCATAATCCCGGGCATCACCGATAAGGGCTATATCACCAACAGCTATCACGTCCACGTCACCGAGAAGATCGACGCTTTCACCAAGCTGAAATTCGAGGCTCAGTTCCAGCATCTCTCGCCCGGCGGAGCAATCTCCTACGTCGAGGTGCCGGATATGCAGAACAATCTCGAGGCGGTGCTCGAGGTGATGAAGTTCATCTACGACAACATCATCTATGCCGAGCTGAACACCAAGAGCGACTATTGTCAGGTCTGCGGCTATGACGGAGAGATCGAGGTAAAAGAGCGCGACGGCAAGCTCGTCTGGGTCTGTCCTCAGTGCGGCAACGACGATCAGGACAAGATGAACGTCGCCCGCAGAACCTGCGGCTACATCGGCACGCAGTTCTGGAATCAGGGACGCACGCAGGAGATAAGAGACCGGGTGCTCCATCTGTGATATGAACTACTGCGAGATTAAAAACTGCGACATCGCCGACGGCCCGGGAGTCCGGGTGACGCTGTTCGTATCGGGCTGCACGAACCACTGCGAGGGCTGCTTTCAGCCCGAGACGTGGAGCTTTGAATACGGCGAGCCCTTTACCCGCGAGGTCGAGGACAGGCTCATAGAGCTGCTTGAGCCGCATTACATCGCCGGGCTGACGCTGCTGGGAGGCGATCCCTTCGAGCCGTCGAATCAGACGGCGCTGCTGCCCTTTGTGAAGCGTGTCCGCGAGACCTATCCGGCGAAAACGATCTGGGCTTACACCGGCTTCACCTTTGAGGAGCTGAGATGCAACGGCTCTCACCCGCGCTGTCAGGCGACCGACGAGCTCCTGTCGCTCATCGACGTTCTGGTGGACGGCAGGTTTGTATTGAAGCTGAAGGATCTGCGGCTCAGATTCCGCGGCTCGTCGAATCAGCGGCTGATAGACGTCAAAAAGACGCTCGAATCGGGAAAGATCGTATGCGCCGAATAATTTTATGGCTGCTGCACGCTTTGTGCGGCAGCTTTTTTATTGACAATTATCAGGTTTTATATTATAATGTAAATAAAGACATTAACCAACGAGGTGACATATGAAGCGATACGCTGCCTTTTTAATTCTGTTCGCGGTTCTGACAGCGCTGACAGCCTGCGGCTCGGAGGGAGAAAACGATACGCTGCTCAAAAACGTCTATGCCGAAACGCCGCTCATCTCGCCGGACGACGACTATCTCTGGAGCGAGTTCATCGGAGAGGAGAACGGCTCGGTCTGGTTTCTCTGCGGAGAGGAATCCGAAAGCTGCTTTCTTGAGATATCGGACGGCGGGAGAAGGACTGTCGGACTTCCCGTGCTCGATGGATTCGAGGACAACGGCTATGTGATAAACGCGGCGGCGCGGCTTGACGGATGTATTATCTTCGCCGGGAACGTAACCGACGACAGCGGCGCGCGGGACGTTTTCCTGACGTATCTATTTGACGGCGGTAAGGTCGAAACTCTGCATCATCTGGAAAAATTCTTCTCCTCGAACATTCCGATGGTCACGGACATAGCGGCAGACCGGGACGGCAGGGTTTGTCTTTCTTATCGTGACGAGCTGGTCGTGATATCCGACGGTAAGTCCGAAGCTGTCATTTCTCTGCCTAACGACGCTGAATCGCTCGGCTCATACGATGGGGAGATATATGTTCTCTGCCGCGCAGGCGGAATTTATCCGGTCGGAGAGGGAAAGCTGCTCGATAAGTTAGGCGAGCCGATAACTCCGACCGCCGGAAACGGCATTGTCAGGCTCATACCCGGAGAAAAAAGGCTCGCGTGGGACGATCACCTTGTGTACGAGGTAAAGGACGGAAAAAAGCCTGACTTCGAACCGCTCATGAGCTTTGCAAACTCGGGCGTCGCCGGAAATCCCGAGGAGATATACCGGCTCTCCGACGGCGATCTGCTGATTATCTACACCGACGGGCAGGACAGGTATTGCAGCCGCTTCACGAAAGCCGACGATATTGACGTTTCGGACCGCACTATTATCCGGCTCGCGACGCTCGGAGGGGATCAGCGGCTCAATTCGCGGGTGCAGAGGTTCAACAGGAAGAATCCCGGGCTGTTCATCTCGGTTCGCGATTATTCGGTCTACAACACGCCGACAGCTCCCGACGGCGGCAGCTCGCGCTTTTATATCGACGTCAGCGGCGGCAAATACAAGCCGGACATCGTCTGCGGCTATATGCTCGACAAATCCTTCACCTCGCTGATCGGATATTACGCCGACCTTGCGCCGTTTGCCGACGCTGAGCTGCCGGGACTGTTCGGCTGCATTAAGCGCTCCTATTCGGCAGACGGAAAGCTGTTCGCCCTGCCCGACGAGTGCGCGGTATATGCTAACGTCGCGAAAAGGGCTTCGCTCGGCGGGAAAGACTCGCTGACGGTGGTCGAGTTCCTCGAGCTGCTCGAAAACCTGCCCGACGGAGTGAGATTCACCGCTGCGAACACCGCTCAGAACGCGCAGTTCATGCTCGGCAGCGGATATGCCTCGTTTGTGGACGGCGAGCTTGACACGGCGCTTTTCAGGCGTTTTCTCGACTACATAAGTCAGATGCCGACAAAGCCGCTCGCCGAGTCGGCGGAGGTCTACATGAGCGGCGAGGTCGTGTCCTATCCGGTCTATCTCGACCGTCTGGCGGCGATAGGGAGCTGCTTCTACTGGTTTGAAGCCGACGAGGCGCTGCTGTTCGGAAATCCCAAGCGCGAGGGCGTGGAGGGCAACGGTGCGAAAATGAGCGAATACGCGTCGGCATACGCGATCATGGACGATTCGGAGAATAAGGACACGGCGTTCGGATTTATAAAGGCTATCTACGACGAGCCGACGAGCTGCCTGCCGCGCACTCACGGCGAATGGGAGAAGATGACCGCCGAGGTGAGGGACAAGCATCTCATCGTCTTTGGAAGCTCCTCCGCGGGCTTTTATGACGAGCTGCCGGCGGCGTTTACCGGAGATTGGCGCGAGATCGGGCAGAGCGGCAGGGAGTTCGATATGGTCTACGATTTCCTCGAGAACGGCGGAGCTCCGCTGGCGGCTCTGCCGGAGGATAAGGAGCTTTCGGCGATAATCGCCGAGGAGGTCTCGGAATACCTCGCCGGAGTCAGAAGCGCGGACGAGTGCATTGATATAGTCTCCGACCGGGTGAAGCTCTATCTTTCGGAGAAAAAATAGCATTTTTTATCAATCATCCGCGTAAAATCTGTGCTATAATGGAGACAAGGAATGAAA
>CACXED010000370.1 GCA_902766575.1 uncultured Ruminococcus sp.
CCGTCTGAGATCAGAGAGGCGGATTTTGACAGCTTCGTCTCCTTCGATCTCGAGACGAGCGGCTCGCTCGGAGCGGCGTTCGGAGACGCTCCGCCCGAGATCATCGAGATCGGCGCGGTGAGAGTCGAGCACGGCGCTGTCGTCGCGCGCTTTTCGGAGCTCTGCGATCCCGGCAGGAGCATTACTCCGACGGTAGCCGAGCTCACCGGAATTACCGACGAGATGGTCAGGGGAAAGCCGTCGGTCGGCGAGGCTGTACATAGCTTCGCGGAATTTGCCGCGGACAGCCTGCTCCTCGGCCACGGAATTAAGAACTCCGACATGATCTTTTTAGAGCGCGCCGCACGCCGGGAGGGCATCGCGCTGACCAATAAATATTTCGACACCTTCCTCTATGCAAAGCGGCAGAGGTCAAAGGCTGATCTCGGCGGGCTGGGGCTCGAAGCGCTTGCAAAGGGGCTTGGGATCGAGCAGGGCAGGGCGCACCGGGCGCTCGACGACGCCGAGACTACGGCAAAGGTCTACTTTGCGCTAAGAAGGCTCTCGGAATAAAAAGAAATAATAAAGGCTGCGGGACGCCGATGCGTCCCGCAGCCTTGGCTTTCCGTGCAAATTGTCACACGGAGTTCATAAGAGCTTTGACAAGCCGTTAGCGCTCGTCCGTTGAAGCTCCCGAACACTGTCCCCCGAATGTATCCGCGTCGTGCGAAGACAGATAATCCTCTGCCACGTCGCGGAGATGACAGGGATAAACGTCTTGCGATGTGAGCAGATCGAACAGACCTTCCGCTGTTTTCTGACTGCTCGTCACGTCGCTGAGCTCGGCCGTCTCATAAACATTTCCGCATCGCAGCTCAAGCGAGAAGCTGTACCCGCAGCGGTGCTCGGATTCCACCGGCTCAAGCTCGGTACGAACCGTGAGCAGGGCGTCGTCCGAGATATACTTACGGCTGAAGAACACCGGGTTGGAGATCGCTTCCGAATTTTCCGACAACATTGATAATTACCTCCGTTTCAATGATATATTATAAAGGACCTTTGCTGATTTAATAATACCACAAAAAACGGAAAAAGTAAATAAAAACCGTACGACAATCTCCGACAAATCCGGACGCGGCTTACGGCGCCGGCACTATGGCGGAGCAGAGAAGCGTGCCGTCCTCCGCGATCCAGTCGACCTGCGGGGAGCCGTCGTTGAAGTAGACGTTATCGACCGAGATCACCTCCGGCGAGATAAAGACCGACGTCTTGGGAAAGCCTCCGATCCTGACCACGCAGCTCTCGGTGAATCCGCTTCCGAATATATAGAGCGTGTTTCCCGAGCGCAGGCAGCCGCTGACCGAGAGCGTCCGCGTTCCGAAGCGCATTTCGACCGGCGAGTACTCTCCGCCTTCCTCGTCGTAGAGCTGAGCGTATTCAAGCAGCTTCAGCTCGTCGTTCAGTATCTCTCCCGACGCAAGCTCCCGGACGTGCAGAGCCATTATGTCCCCGCCGTTTATCCCGCAGAGCGAGAGTATATACGGCGAGAGCATATATGCCTCAAAATCCCTGTCAAGGCTGCCGTCCGAGCCGTCGAACAGCTCCGTGTTCGTCCAGACTGCGTAGTCCGGGTCGTAGAGCGTCCCGACGAGCTCGTCGTCGGTCAGCGGCAGCGCGGGCAGATGATCTCCGTAGAAAACGACGACGCAGGGCTCGCCGCGCTCCTCAAGCGCCTTTATCAGCTCGCCGATGAACTCGTCGGTCTCGTGGAGCTGATTGACGTAATAGGTATACTGGGCGAGCGTCCTTTCGTCTGTGTTGGCGTCAACAGAGCTGACCGTGATAGGCTCCAAGCCGTATTCGAGCTCATAATCGGGATAGCCGTCGGTCTCGTTGGGCAGCTCGTCCGGATATTTTCCGTGACCCTGCACCGTGACCGCAAAGACGAAATCCTCGCCCTCGGTCGAGTCGAGCGCCGAGATGATCTCGTCTGTCAGCACCTCGTCCCGCTCCCAGCCCAACGGATTGTAGGTGATCCCGTTCATCAGCTCCGCGGGCGTGAAGCTGTCAAAGCCGAGATTTGAGTAGACGATATGCCTGTTGTAAAAGGTCGCGGTGTGATTGTGCAGCGCGTGAGTCCCATAGCCCTCTGCGCGCAGATCGGCGGCGATGCTCTCGCAGGCGCGGCTGTTAAGTACTGTCGTGTAGGGGTACTCGCCGAAGCCGAAGTGATCGAGATCCATTCCGGTCAGCACCTCGAACTCCGAGTTCGCCGTGCCTCCGCCCGCGTTTTCCATTCTCAGATAGCCCGAGACGCCGCTCTCCATAAGAGAATCGAAATTCGGAGTTACCTCATCAGAGGTCTCGAGCCAGTTCACTCTCCGGACGTCGAAAAAGGATTCGAGCTGCACGAAGATTATGTTCGGTCTGACAGAGGAATCCGCGTCGGGCAGAGGAGCTTCAATGTCCTCCGGCGGATCGGAGAGGGCGTTTCTCAGCTCGTCGACGGCGTCGTCGCTGTAGCCCTCGGGACGCTCGATGCCCTGCGAGACGAGGCTCCGGGTGAAGCAGTAG
>CACXED010000371.1 GCA_902766575.1 uncultured Ruminococcus sp.
CCTGCATACTGTGCTGAGTGAATACCTGCAGCGTGTAATTCTCGCCGGTGTAAGCCTGCAGCGCGCTGTTGATCGCGCTGAGAGAGCCGTTGCCCTCCGCTTCGAGCTCGGTCTCAACGCCGTCCTTCATAAAGGTGATGTTGATCTTAACCGCGTCGTTCTCGCGGGCGAAGTCAAAGTCGGTGACGCTGATGTCGCCCTTGAGATTGAGATAATTGTCGGTGAAGATCTGAAGCACCTCGTCCGCCTTGAGCTCCTTATGATCGTGATCCGAGATTCCCTTGCAGAGATAGCTGAAATTCTCGCGCATCTTCTGCGGCAGATTGTAGCCGTAGGTCTGCTCGAGCAGATAGCCGATGCCGCCCTTGCCCGACTGGGAGTTGACTCTGATGACGTCCGCGTCGTAGGTGCGGCCGATATCCTTGGGGTCGATCGGGATATAGGGTACGTTCCACTGATGGAGCTTGTTCTTGGCTCTGAACTTCATGCCCTTTGCGATAGCGTCCTGATGGCTTCCGGAGAAAGCTGCAAAGACCAGCGCTCCGGCGTAGGGCGCGCGCTCGTAGACCTTCATTCTCGTGCAGTTCTCGTATTCCTCAACGAGATGAGGCATATCCGAGAAGTCGAGCTTGGGATCCACGCCGTGGGAGTACATATTGAGCGCGAGGGTGATGATATCTACGTTTCCGGTGCGCTCGCCGTTGCCGAACAGAGTTCCCTCAACGCGGTCGGCTCCCGCGAGCAGAGCCAGCTCGGTGTCGGCTACGCCGGTTCCGCGGTCGTTGTGCGGATGGAGCGAGAAGGTGACGAACTCGCGGTACTTGAGGTTCTTGCTCATGTACTCGACCTGGCTTGCGTAGACGTGAGGCAGACTCATCTCGACGGTGACGGGAAGATTGATGATGACGTTGTTGGTCTCGCTCGGCTCGAGGATATCGAGCACCGCGTTGCAGACCTCGAGCGCGTATTCCGGCTCGGTTCCGGTGAAGGACTCGGGCGAGTACTCAAAGCGGAAGTTGCCCTCGTACTCCGCGGCGAGCTTCTTTACGAGCTTTGCGCCGTCGATTGCGATCTGCTTGATCTCCTCCTTGGACTTCTTGAAAACCTGCTCGCGCTGAGCGACGCTGACCGAGTTGTAGAAGTGGATTATCGCGCTCGGAGCGCCCTTGCAGGCGTCGAAGGTCTTACGGATGATATGCTCGCGGCACTGGGTGAGCACCTGAACGGTCACATCGTCGGGGATCATGTTGTTGTCGATGAGGGTGCGCAGGAATTCGTACTCGGTCTCGCTTGCGGCCGGGAAGCCGACCTCGATCTCCTTGAAGCCCACGCCGAGCAGTACCTTGTAGTATTCGAGCTTTTCCTCAAGGCTCATCGGAATGACGAGGCTCTGATTGCCGTCGCGCATATCGACGCTGCACCAGATCGGCGGCTTTTCGATGTGATCCTTTTTTACCCAATCGTTATATTCTTCGGATACCGGGAAGTATCCTATTCGATATTTGCTTGAATCCATCATTTTTTAATTCTCCTTCTCGGCAATTACTTCTATTTCGACCAAAGCCCCCTTGGGAAGGTCCTTGACAGCCACGCAGGAACGCGCGGGCTTGCCGGTAAAATATATCGCGTAAACTTCGTTGAACGCGGCGAAATCCTCTATCCTGCTCAGAAAGCAGACGGTCTTGACGGCGGATTTCAGCGACGCTCCGGCGGCGCTCAGCACCGCTTCGAGGTTTTTGCAGACCTGATGAGTCTGCTCGGCTATCGTCGTGCCGACTATAGTTCCTGACGCGGGATCGAGCGGTATCTGACCCGAGGTGAAAACGAGATTTCCGGCGATTATTGCCTGAGAATAAGGTCCGATCGCCGCCGGAGCCTTATCGGTGTGGACTTCAGTGCTCATTTTGGATTTCCTTTCATTATATAAAGAGTATCAGACGATCTTGAAGCCCTCGCTGCGCAGCGACTGCGTTATGAGGTTGACATGATCGAAGTTTCTGGTTTCCATTTCTATGCGCAGAAAGCATCCGTTAACGCTCTCGGTGATGCCCTTTTCGTAGTGGACTCCGGTGACGTTTCCGCCGCAGTCGGCGATGATCCGGGAGATGTCCTTGAGCTGACCGGGCTTGTCGATGAGCTCGATAAGCAGGCTCGACGAGCGGCCGGAGTTCCGGAGACCGCGGTCGATGACGCGGGACAGGCTCGTGACGTCGATATTGCCGCCCGATACGATACTGACCACCCGCTTGCCCTCGAGCGGGAACTTCCTGAACATCACTGCCGCTACCGAAGCCGCGCCCGCGCCCTCGGCTATCATCTTCTGCTTTTCGATGAGAGCGAGGATTGCGCTTGCGACCTCGTCGTCGCTGACGAGCGCGATGTCGTCGACATAATCGCGCACAAGCGAGAAGGTGTTCTCGCCGGGCTGCTTGACCGCGATGCCGTCGGCGATTGTGCGAACCGAATCGAGACACTCGATCTTTCCGTCCCTTATCGAATTGTACATACTCGGCGCGCCCGTGACCTGAACGCCGTAGACCTTGACGCTCGGTCTGATCTGCTTGACCGTATAGGCGATGCCCGAGATAAGTCCTCCTCCGCCGACCGGAACGACTATCGCGTCGATCTTGTCAAGCTCGCTCAGCACCTCGAGCGCTATCGTTCCCTGTCCGGCGATGACGTTTTCGTCGTCAAAGGGATGTACGAAGGTGTAGCCGTCGCGGTCTCTCAGCTCGATAGCCTTTTTGTAGGCGTCGTCGTAGCAGCCCTCCACAAGACAGACCTCAGCTCCGAAGCCCTTGGTAGCCTCGACCTTGGAGATCGGAGCCGTGTCAGGCAGACAGATCAGCGATCTGATCCCGTTTTTCGACGCGGCGAGAGCGACGCCCTGCGCGTGGTTTCCGGCAGAGCAGGCGATAACGCCCTTGGCCTTTTCCTCGTCGGAGAGCTTTGCGATCTTGTAAGCCGAGCCCCTGACCTTAAACGAGCCGGTTATCTGTAAATTCTCCGGCTTCAGATATAGCTCGCAGTCGGACGCGATGCCGTAAGCCCTGACGACGTTGGTCTCGCGTATTATTTTCTTAAGCACCTTCTGCGCGTCGAATACCTTATCAAGAGATAACATTTGATTAAAAATCACCCTGCCTTTCGTATGGAATGGCTTTCAGCGGGCGGGTATAAAGAAAAACCCGTCTCAAAGCCAAAAGCTCTTTGAGACGGGTGTAAATTTCGGTTTATAAATTTGCACTCGCGGTACCACTCAAATTGCGGAAAAAATCCGCCGCCTCATCGAAATCGGTCGACTTCCGAACTCAAAAGAATCATTTTGAAGCCGCAATTTCTATGCACTGACGTAGCATACACGGGATGCCTTAATGAGAACAAAATCCGTTCGGGTATCCGGCTCGGAAGTGAGAAGTCTTGAGAAGCTCCATACCGATTCGCACCGACCATCGGCTCTCTGAAATGTTTCGGCTCAGACAATCTTCGTCATCGCTTTTATTGTGACATATTATATCACAATAAAGCGGCATTGTCAATAGCTTTTTTCAAAATAGTGGTTTTTCGGCGAAATGCAACACTCAGCGCCGACCGCACAGCGATATTATCTGCATTTTTAGCCTATCGCCTCGATCCGGCCGCCGATCGGATACAAATATGAACGCGCGGAGCATATGAATTGTGGCTATTTTCGACATTGAAATATTTTCCGTTCCATGCTATAATATGTGTATTCATTTCAAAGGAACGGTAAGAACAATATAATGAAAAAACTCGTGATAACGCCGCTTGAGTCGCAAAGGGACGGACGGCTGCTTTTCCTTATCTGCTTTATCTTTTACACGCTGATAAATACCGGACGGCTGAATTACTCAGCCGCGGCGTCGGAGATAACGCTTTCGGGCTTTATGCCCAAGGATCAGGCGGGACTGATATCCACCGCGCTTTTTGTCACCTATGGAGTCGGGCAGTTCATCAACGGCTTCATTTCGGATCGGCTCCCGCCGTTCGGGATGGTATTCTGCGGATTCTTCTTCGGCGGGATAGCCAACCTCGCGATGTACGCGGCTTTTATGAACAGAGCGCCGCTGATCGTCTATATCGTCGTCTGGGCGCTGAACGGCTACGCTCAGTCGATGATCTGGCCGACGATGATCAGGATAGTCTCGACGTTCCTTCCCGAAAGGCAGCGCGTCTCGGCGGGAGTCGGGATGCTCGCGTCCTCGTCGGCGGGAACGGTTCTGGCATATCTTGTGACGACGCTGTCGATGAGGTTTTTCGGCTGGCGGAAATGCTTTCTGGTTCCGTCGGTGCTGCTGGTCGTAAGCTCAATCGTCTGGCTTGTTCTGACGCGGAGATTTTCAAGGCTGACGATATCCTATACCGAGACCGACGCTCCCGACGTCAGACTCTCCGAAGCGAAAAAATCAGCCGACAAAAATAAACTGCTGCCGCTGATGATCTCGTCGGGGACAATATTCATGGTGATCCCGGTGGCGATGATGGCGTTCTCGCGTGACAGCATACAGAACTGGGCGCCGACCTACCTTTCGGAGCTTTTCGGAACCGAGCCGTTCCTGTCCGTCCTTATGTCGACGGTGATACCGCTTGTCGGGATCTTCGGCGCGACGCTCGGAAAATTCGTATCCGACCGGATACGCGACGAGATGCGCTCCGCTTCCCTGCTATTTCTGCTGGCGTCGCTGCCGATAGCCGGAATGGCGTTCCTGCCGAAGAATCTCGTCGCGATGCTCGTAATGATCTCGATGACGGTGATGTTTTCTATCGGAGTCCACACGATGTTCGTCAG
>CACXED010000372.1 GCA_902766575.1 uncultured Ruminococcus sp.
AGCTTCGACACCGCGTTCATATATGCGTGGCGCAGCTTCGGAGCATAGCCGTCCATTCCGAACCAGAGCGACGCGAGATAGGGCTTGGGATCGAAGCCGAGCTCATCGCGCATCATCTCGCAGACCTTCTCGTTCCACGGCAGCGCGAGTCCGGGGATACCGACCGTCTTGTAGTAGAAGCCGTGATCGACCATATGATTCCCGGCGAAGGTGTTGCCGAAGCAGGGCTCGTCCGAGAAGAATCCGGCGAGCGTGTTTCCGAAATATTTCGCGTAATGGCTGAAGTGCGGCTCATAGACCGCCTCGATCAGCACGTCAACCGACTCGGGATTTATCATGTCGATGTATTCGGGATTCATCATTCCGCTGTGCGACCTGTAGAGGAAGAAAATGCGCCAGCAGCCCTTGGGAATATCCCAGTAAATGTAATTCCCGCGTACATTCGCCGTCAGGTCGATCGGCTCGCCGGAGAGGATTTCGTCAAAGCTTTCGCGGCGGTAGGCATAAGCTCCGACGAGCTGATTGTCAGCGTCCGGGCGGCGGGCAAGCAGCAGCGACGCGCCTTTCATCGGTCCGACCACGTCGATGTGATTCTCGACAAGCTCCCAGATACGCCGCTCGGGATACTTTTTCTTTATAAGTCCGTTCGCGTGTCCGGTAGGGAAATGGTCATCGTCGAGTATCCAGACCTTCATGCCGCGCTTTTCGCACTCGTCGAGGATTATGTCCATATCCGCCCACCAGCCTTCGCCGGCAAAGTCGTTATGCGGTCTTGACTCTACGCAGAGCGCTCTTATCCCGCAGGACGCGATCTCGGCGATCTGAGAGCGCAGCCTGTCGCGGTGAGTTCCGAGCTGCCAGTAAAAGGGCAGTATGTAATTGTCTGTGCGTCCTTTCAGCACGTCTGTAAGTCTGCTGTCCAAGCTTAGTTCAACTCCTTGTATTTTTCAACTATTTCACCGAGCTTTACATTCATAGACGACTCCTTTGAGGTCAGGCGCGAGACGATATTCTCGCAGTTCTCTGCGTCTATGAACATATTTCGGAAAATGTCAACATATTCGCCGAGGTAAGTCGAGTAGAGGTACGCGACGTCAAGGCAAATATTGTCAATTATAAGATCGAGCATTTGCGCGGTCGGCTCGTCTCGCGAATATTTGACCTTTATTGCCGTCTCATAGTAAGCCGGAACGACGCTGCGGTAGCTCTCGGCGCACATCGCTTCGAGGAATGCGGCGGAGCGATCGGGAGATTTACAGGTCATAGGTATCGCGAATACCGATGAACCGTTGTGCGTATAGGACGAATAGGTTGACTGCTCCTCGTTGAGCTTGGGAATCGGAATGATTCCGAAGTTATCCTCCATTTCGCGCAGATCGTTGATCGCGCCGAGCATCCACGGCAGGAATACGGTCGAGCTGTCGTTCATTTTGTGCATTATCGTATCGTCGTTGTACTCGCCGCGGCAGGTAGCTTGACTGTCGTAGATGAGCGATTTCAGCTTTTCTGCGTATTCGACTGTGCGCTCGTTGATGACCGAGAGCTTATAGCCGTCGCCGTCAGTCTCGACCGCAGATATTCTCGCGCCGCCGAGAAATGCGTCGGAGGCGAGAGTCTGGCGGTCTCTGACATAAAGTCCGTAGAAATCGTCCTGATCGGTTTTTGTATCGCCGTTCAGGTCGCGGTAGGAGTTCGCGCAATATTCGTGCAGCTTGTCAATCGTCCATTTACCGTCTTTCACGACCTGATAGATGTCGTCATTGCTGATTTCGGCGAAAAGATCGCTGTTATAGAACATACAGAAAACGCCTGAGATCGAGGTCAGCGAGAGCTGTCCGGTGATCGCGTAAAGCCCGTCGGTTATCATCGAAAGCTCGGATAAAGACTGATTCCACCAGGGCTGCGACGGATCGATGTAGTCGAGCTTGTTGAGGTCGAAGAACATATTTTCAAGCACGAGCGACATTGTGCTGTGGAGCGCGTCCGCGATAATGTCGTAATCGTCCGATCCGGCGAGAACCGACTGCCGTATCATATCGGAATTATAATTGTGCCTTGTTTTCTCGGTAACAATGTTTTCGATTTTTAGGTTGAGCCGCTCCTCGACCATAACATTGCGGTTATAGACCGCGTCGCTGACGACGTCTCCGCTCTCCTCGTCCACGTTAAATTCGATGCTGGTGTCATAATCACCGCCGCGGGACAGCACACGGATAGTCTCGCCGTTGTAGTCAAGCTCTGGGAGGTCATCCTTGGCGTTTTTGCGCGGATCGCCGTCGGTCGTTACCTCAGGCGCGGAGGTCTGGACATCAGCCGAGGTGTCCGCATTCCGGTCTGACGTACTGCCGCAGGAGATTGCCGAAGCTGAAATCAGAAGCGCCAGCATCAGCGATACGATGCGCAGTGAATTGAAACGTGAAAGATTTCTTGTCATAACATACCATCCTTTTCTTTAATAAGATGATATCATTATACAATCAAAATTCCCGAAATTCAAGTAACAATATTTCCGATACTTGACTTTTATTGATATCTGTAATATAATATATCAGGAGGAGATGATATTGTGACATCCGATGAACTGCACG
Source organism: uncultured Ruminococcus sp. (assembly GCA_902766575.1). Lineage (GTDB taxonomy): Bacteria > Bacillota > Clostridia > Oscillospirales > CAG-272 > Flemingiibacterium. The sequence continues at coordinate 2,589 of CACXED010000372.1, forward strand.
AATATATGCATCAATATACAACAATCGAGCTTGAAGGAATCAAAATTCTCGGCGGCAGACTGGATCCTCCGATTTCCAGAGAGCTGAACAAGGGGATAATTCCATATAAATACAGGTCGATGGGGCGCAGAAAGGATATTATTTATCAGCGTCATTCAAGATATACCCAGCACTATTTTCATACCCACACCTTTGTCGAATTCATGTTCATGTTCAAGGGCGAGTGTCTGAATATCACGGAAAAGCACGAGAACAGGCTCTCCGAGGGTGATTTCTGCATCGTAACTCCGCGCTCGTGGCATTTACCTTATGTCACCGGGGAGAATCTGCTTGTCAATTTCTGCGTCGATCAGAGCTATCTTACCGAATGTGTGCAGAGAATCGGCAGAAAGTCGGTGCTGACCGAATATCTGCGCTCGCTCGACCGGGACATACTTCCGGAATATCTGCATATCAGAAGCGGCGGAGACCGTGAGATCTACGAGTGCGCCGAGCGGCTGATGATCGCTTTTATCGAGGATAGCTGGGAGGATTCAGATTACGAGCGCAAGTGCCTGTTCGAGGAGCTGCTGCTTAAGCTGATTAAGAACCGCGGCGACGACGCTGAACCCTCGCCCGATACTTTCGTCACGAACAATATTGAGTCGCGTATTTTCGGCATAATCGAGACCGACTACCGCACATTGACTCTTGAAAAGCTCGCCGATCAGCTGAATTACTCAAAGTCACACCTATGCCGCGTGATAAAGTCCGCAAGCGGCGAGACCTTCAGCAGCATCGTGAACCGGCTTCGCGTCAGGGACGCCTGCTATATGCTCAAGAGCAGCGATCTTCCAATCTCAAAGATCGCCTTTGAATGTGGCTTTCTGAACATTGAATATTTCAATCGGACGTTCAGACGCTATACCTCGATGTCGCCGAGCGAGTTCAAACGCGATCCGGTCTGCGAGCTTTACCCCGGATCTATCATTGAATAATAACCAAATGAAAGGAACTGTGATAAAATGATGTTTTTCCTTGGAACCGGAGCCGGAGAGGGAACTCCCGACCCGTTTTGCAGCTGTAAGGTCTGCGAAAATGCCAGAAAGCTCGGCGGAAAGGAGATTCGCACGCGCTCGGCGTTCCTTGCCGACGATGTGATGATCGATCTCGGCTCGGATTATTTCGCACAGTGCGCTAAATATCGGCTGAGCCTCGCTGACCTCGAACATCTGCTGATTTCCCACACTCACGACG
>CACXED010000373.1 GCA_902766575.1 uncultured Ruminococcus sp.
AACGTCATCGAGACGGCTGACAAGTACGGCATCGCCATGGCGTTCACCGGCATGAGGCTGTTCCATCACTAGGAATCAGGCAGGACAACGGGGACGGAGGGTTCTGTCAGCCGTTGTCACTCGATCGCAAAAAAACGGCGGGCCGAATACTCAGCCCGCCGTACATGCATCTTTCAACGTGACAGAACCCTCCGTCCCCATTGTCCTGCCTGATTCCTAGTGATGGAACAACCTCATGCCGGTGAACGCCATGGCGATGCCGTACTTGTCGGCCGTCTCGATGACGTTGTCGTCGCGGATCGAGCCGCCCGGCTCAGCGATATAGGCCGCCCCGGACTTGCGAGCGCGCTCCACGTTGTCGCCGAACGGGAAGAACGCGTCCGAGCCGAGCGAGACTCCGCTTACCTTATCAAGCCATTCGCGCTTTTCCTCGCGGGTGAGCGGCTCGGGTCTCGTCGTGAAATACTGCTGCCAGACGTCGTCGCCGAGCACGTCGAGCCAGTCCTCGCTGATGTAAACGTCGATCGTGTTGTCGCGGTCGGGACGGCGAAGCTCGGGACGGAAGGGAAGTCCGAGCACCTTCGGATGGCTGCGTAAGAACCAGACGTCAGCCTTGTTTCCGGCAAGCCGCGTGCAGTGGATCCTCGACTGCTGTCCCGCGCCGATACCGATAGCCTGTCCGCCATAGGCGTAGCAGACCGAGTTCGACTGGGTATATTTGAGCGTGATCATCGCGATGAGCAGATCGCGCTTTGCCGACTCGGGGAGGTTTTTGTTCTTCGTCACGATGTTGTCGAACAGATGCTCGTCGAGCTTTATCTCGTTGCGTCCCTGCTCAAAGGTGATGCCGTAGACCTGCTTGGTCTCGACCGGAGCGGGACGGTAGTTCGGGTCCATTCTGAGGACGCAGTAGGTGCCCTTGCGCTTGCCCTTGAGAATTTCGAGCGCCTTTTCGGAGTAGGACGGAGCTATGATTCCGTCCGAGACCTCGCGCGCGAGGAATGAGGCGGTCTGCTCGTCGCACTCGTCCGAGAGCGCAACGAAATCGCCGTAGGAGGACATTCTGTCGGCTCCGCGGGCTCTGACGTAAGCGGTGCAGATCGGAGAGAGCTCAACTCCCTCAACGAAATAGACCTTTTCGAGCGTGCTGTCGAGCGGTACGGCGACTGCCGCGCCCGCCGGAGAGACGTGCTTGAACGACGCGGCTGCGGGAAGTCCGGTAGCCTCCTTCAGCTCGCGCACGAGCTGCCACGAGTTGAAAGCGTCGAGCAGATTGATGTAGCCGGGGCGTCCGTTGAGCACCTCAAAGGGAAGCTTGCCGTCCTGCATATAGACGCGCGCGGGCTTCTGATTGGGATTGCAGCCGTATTTCAGTTCGAGTTCCTTCATGATAAAATCTCCTTTAAGAATTATTATCCTGTCCGGATATCTGCGCAAAAAAGCCCACCTCCGGACAGAGCGCCCAGACGGTCGGCATTCGGATGTCTCCGGCTGTACTCCGTGAGGTTCACCTCTGCCGTCAGTTATACAGCAATAAAATGATACCACAATTCCGGCTGTTTGTCAATAAGAGTCTCAACGATTCAAATTATTTTACAAAAAGTACTTGAAATATACGAGCGGTTGTAGTATAATAGTATACTGAAAAATTATGAATTCCGACTGAGAGGGATACGACTGTGAACGAAACCTATACCGTCGAATTGTCAAAAATAATAAATGAATTTTCCCTCGAGAAGATTTATCTCCCCGAGGAGCCGGAAAAGATACTCGTGCATCTCTCGGACGTCAACCGTCCGGGACTTCAGCTCGCGGGCTTCTTTGACCACTTTGAGCCTCAGCGAATACAGATAATCGGAAAGGTCGAGCACAAATATCTTGAGTCGCTCGACGAGGAGAGCCGCAGAAAATCCATCATGGGCTTCCTCGAGACCCATCCGGTCGCCGTGATATTCTCGTCCTCGCTCGAAATCTTCCCCGAGTTCACCGAGCTCGGCGAGTATTTCGAGATACCGATCCTCCGCACCGCAGCCACGACCAGCGAGTTCATGGCGGCGCTGATAGCCTACCTCAACGTAATGCTCGCGCCGAGGATCACCCGCCACGGCGTTCTCGTCGAGGTCTACGGCGAGGGAATACTTATCCTCGGCGACTCGGGCGTCGGCAAGTCCGAGACGGCGATAGAGCTCGTCAAGCGCGGACACAGACTCATCGCCGACGACGCGGTTGAAATCAAGCGCGTCTCGGCAAAGACTCTCGTCGGCTCCGCGCCCGAGATAATCCGCCACTACGTCGAGCTCCGCGGCATCGGCATCGTCGACGTCCGGCGCATCTTCGGTATGGGCGCGGTCAAGGACACCGAAAAGATCGACTACATAGTCAAGTTCGAGCCGTGGGTTCAGGGCAAGATGTACGACCGCTTCGGTCTCGAAAGCGAGACTACCGAGATACTCGGCATCAAGATACCGACCACCACGATCCCCGTCCGTCCCGGAAGAAACCTCGCCGTCATCCTCGAGATCGCGGCTATGAACAACCGTCAGAAAAAAATGGGCTACGACACCGCTGTCGAGTTCAACAAGAAGCTGATGGGTCAGATGGGCATAGAGCAGTAAAGCGCTCAGAAAGGCAGCAAAATGACACTTGTAATACTTGCGGCGGGCATGGGCAGCCGCTACGGCGGAATGAAGCAGATCGACCCCATGACTCCTCACGGAGAGTTCATCATCGACTTCTCGATCTTCGACGCGGTCAGCGCCGGATTTGACAAGGTCGTGTTCATCATCAAAAAGGAGAATTTAGAGGATTTCCACGACACGGTCGGAAAGCGGGTCGAGCGGGCTATCAGGGTCGACTATGCCTTCCAGAGCCTTGATATGATACCTCAGGGTTTTGAGATTCCCGAGGGCAGGACAAAGCCGTGGGGAACCGGTCACGCGCTCCTCTGCGCCCGCGATAAGGTGAACGAGCCCTTCGCGGTCATCAACGCCGACGATTTCTACGGCCGCGACGCTTTTATAAAGCTGCACGACTTTCTCGCGTCCGGACAGGCTGACAGGTCAAAGGCTCACTTCGCGATGGTCGGCTACATTCTCGAAAACACGCTCACCGAGAACGGCAGCGTCTCCCGCGGAATCTGCGACGTCAGCTCCGGCGGCTTTCTAAACCGCGTCGTCGAGCGCACCAAGATTCAGGACAACAACGGCTCGGCCACCACCCCGC
>CACXED010000374.1 GCA_902766575.1 uncultured Ruminococcus sp.
ATCAGAACTATCACAACAGAGGTAAGTATCGTGACGACGCTCTGTCCGAGGTTTGAAAAATCGAGCTGTCTCAGCATTTTCCGACCTCAGCCAGAACGGCTTTCCGGCAGTCCTCAACTCCCTCTCCGTTCAGCGCGGAGAAAGGAATTATCGCCGTCCCGGGCTTAACAAGCGGATTTTCAATGAGAGCCTCGAGCGCCGCTTTCTTCTGCGTGCTGTTCAGCTTGTCCGACTTGGTAGCTATTATAAAATAAGGTATATTGCTCTGATTAAGGAAATCGAGCATCATCTCGTCGTCGGCGGTCGCTCCGACCTTGAGGTCGATGAGCTGTGCGACGGCGTTCGGCTGTCCCGATCTGAAGTATGCGTCGGTGAGCGCCGACCATTTCTCGCGGTCGGCGGGCGGACGCTTGGCAAAGCCGTAGCCCGGCAGGTCGACGAGATAAAATTTTCCGTCGATTTTATAAAAATTGATTGTTATCGTCTTTCCGGGCGAGCCTGAAACCCTCGCGAGGCTCTTTCGCCCGACGAGCTTATTTAGAAGCGAGCTCTTGCCGACGTTTGAGCGCCCCGAAAGCGCTATCCGGCAGAGCCTGTCCCGCGGAAACTGAGACTCAAAGCCCGCGGTGACGCTCAGCTCGCAGTTATTGAAATTTATCGCCATGAATTCACCTTAGCCTTCGCGCCGCGAAAGCCTCCTTGATTGGGATTTTATGAAACTCTGCGTCAAAACCGCCGCAGAAGCGTTTTGTTATCTCCTGATCTGTTCCGAAGCGATCCCGGATTTGCCGATATCCATTCCGGCGAGCTCGGGAATTATGCTCACAGCCTCGACCGGACGCACAAGCGCCTGCTTGAGCACCTCGTCCGCGGTCTTGACCGGGACGAACTCGAGCGACGAGCGGACGGTCGGGTCGATCTCCTCAAGGTCGGGAAGATTCTCCTCCGGGATGAATACCGTCCTGACTCCGGCGGCATAAGCCGCGAGGGTCTTTTCGCGCAGTCCGCCTATCGCGAGCACTCTGCCGCGGAGCGTGACCTCTCCGGTCATTGCGATATCGCGTCTGACCGGAAGCCCCGAGAGCGCGCTTGCGACCGCAGTGACCAATGTGACTCCGGCGGAGGGGCCGTCCTTGGGTATCGCGCCCTCCGGGACGTGGATATGTATGTCGCGGTTCTTGTAGAAATCCGGGTCGATGCCGTACTCCCTCGCCCTCGAGCGGACGAAGGAAATCGCGATCCTTGCCGACTCCTTCATGACGTCTCCGAGCGAGCCGGTCAGCTCCAGCTTTCCGGAGCCCTCAAAGGTCAGCGCTTCGACGCGGAGCATATCTCCTCCGGTCTCGGTATAGGCAAGACCGTTGACGACTCCGATCTGATCCTCGGCGAAGATCCTGTCGGGACGGAGCTTTCTCGGCCCGAGGTAGTCCTTGACGTCGGCGGCGTTTATCACGACCGACTTCATATCGGGATTTTCAACGAGCTTCTTTGCCGCCTTCCGGCAGAGCGACGCGATATTGCGCTCGAGGTTCCGGACTCCCGACTCGCGGGTGTAGAAGTCGATGAGCTCAAAGATCGCGTCGTCGCCGAGCCGGAAGCTGCGCCTGTTGAGCCCGCAGCGCTTAGCCTGCTTTGCGACCATGTGATTCTTTGCGATCGAGAGCTTTTCGTGCCTTGTGTAGGTCTTCATCTCGATGACCTCCATGCGGTCGATCAGCGGGCGCGGCACCGTATCGAGGGTGTTCGCCGTCGCGATGAACATACACTCCGACAGGTCGATCGGTATCTCCATATAATGGTCGCGGAAAGCCCTGTTCTGCTCGCCGTCGAGCACCTCGAGGAGCGCCGCTGAGGGGTCTCCGTTCGGCCCCTGACCGAGCTTGTCTATCTCGTCGAGCAGCATGACCGGATTCCGCGTCCCCGCCTGTATCAGCGCCGAGGCGATGCGTCCGGGCATAGCTCCGATGTAGGTCTTGCGATGGCCTCTGATCTCAGCCTCGTCCCTGACGCCTCCGAGCGAGACCCTGACGTACTTTCGTCCGGTAGCGCGGGCTATCGACGCGCCGATCGAGGTCTTTCCGACTCCGGGAGGGCCGACAAGGCAGATTATCTGCGTCTTGATGTTGGGCGAGAGCTGTCTTACGGCGAGAAATTCGAGTATGCGCTCCTTGACCTTTTCAAGCCCGTCGTGATCCTCGTCGAGAACCTTTTTGGCGCGGGCGATATCGCATCTGTCCTTTGAGAGCTTGGTCCACGGAAATTCAAGGCAGGTGTCGAGCCAGTTGCGCGAAACCGCCGACTCAGCCGAGCCCATCGGGTTCTTGGCCATCCGGTCGGCTTCTTTTAACAGCTTTTCCTCGATCTCCTTCGGGAGCCTGGCGCTGAGAATCCGATCCCTGTATTCCTCGGTCTCGGAGCCTGCGCCCTCTCCGAGCTCGTCGCGGAGCACCTTGAGCTGCTCGCGCATGATGTATTCGCGCTGATTTCGGTTGAGCCGCTCCTGCACCTTGGAATGGATATCCAGCTCGGCGGAGAGGATCTGCTGCTCGTCGTACATGATCGAGATCACCGTCTTAATGCGCTTCATTGGGTCGAACGCCTCGAGCACCTTCTGACGGTCGGCGGGACGGACGAGCACATGGCAGGCGATGAAATCGGCGAGAAGTCCGATATTGTCGATCGACTTTACCGCCGCAGTAACCTCGTCGGACACCTTGGGGATGAACTTGACGAGCTGCTCGTAGGCTTCAACCGCCTCGCGCATATAGGCTTCGCCGCGCAGCCCGCCGTTGTCCGACGTGTGAGTCCACTTGATAAGCAGCTCGGCGGTGATAAGCTCGCCCGACTTTGAGTATGAAACCGCGCTGGCGCGGTTGACGCCCTCTATAAAGACCCGGCGCGACTTTTCGTTGACGCGGATGGTCTGCTTGATCTTGCCGACGCAGCCTGTCTCGTTGAGCGAGCCTATGTCGGGCTTATCGGCTGAATAGTCCTTCTGGAGGACGAAGAACGCAAGACCGTCGTTCTTGGCAGCCTCGTCGAGCGCCGCCATGGCGCTCGCGCCGTTCAGCTCAACGCTGATGGAGTTGAGCGGGAATACCACGATCCCCCTGAGCGGCACGACGGGGAGCGAGGTCCTGTCTATTTTTTCTATATATTCTGACATGATTCAAATCTCCGGATAAAACCGCGGCGCCTGACGCTGCCGCTTGTATTCAATATATTATATCACAAGGAGCGGCTTTTTTCCACATTTAGCGCTTATTTTTTAAGAATATTTAATACTTTGTCTATATTTGGTTGCTTCATGGATAAAGGCGCAGAAAAAACGGCTCTGCGCGCTGATATCATGAGATTGATATTCCGCAAAGCCGTTGATTCGTGAATATATATCATGCCATCATTACCTCGGTACATATTCTTGCCGAATTAAGTGGCGAGATATATTATACCGCAAACGGCGTGATTTGTAAATTAGCAAAATGACGAAAAAACACGGATTTTTTTGTATATTACTTAACAATCGCGAAAGCTGTCCCGAAAGGGTTCAGCTCTGCGGGATCCGGACGTCTGTCGGAGCGCTCGTCAGGCGTTCCGGACTCGCGGATCACGATGGACTGAGACGGCGGTCCGGGTCTCCGCTTTTGCGGGCGAAGCTCGACCGGATAGCGCGGAAAGCTCGATTCCATAAGCATTGTTCCTTCCCGGGAGCTGATTATTAAGGTTACTCCCGGGAATATTATATTCAGAAGCCCCGGTCAGGGTCACTCACAGCTTCGCCCGCTTCCAGACGCCCGAGAAATAGAATACCAGCGACAGCGCCGCGCCTATCGTCCAGCCGATCGGCCACGAGATCCAGATCCCCAGCGAGTCCATGAATCCCGACAGCACTATGGCGAGCGCGACTCTGAGCATCAGGTCGGCAAAGGTCGAGATCATGAAATGGTCGATAGCTCCCGCTCCGCGGAGTATGCCGTCGGTCATGATCTTCACCATTACGACGAAATAGAAAGGAGAGACTATCCGCAGAAAAAGCTCTCCGGTGGCGAGCGCGGTCTCGCTTCCGCTTTCCATAAAGAGCGCCGTGAAGAACCTGCCGAAGCCGCAGTAGCAGATCACCAGCGGCACGCAGGTCGCGGCTCCGAGCAGAAGCCCGGCTCTGTAGCCCGGCTTGATGCGTTCCTGCTTCCCCGCTCCGATGTTCTGCGCCGTGTAGGTCGAAAGTCCGTTCGAGTTGGCGGTGAGACAGGAGGTGGCGATCGCGTTCAGCTTGAGCGCCGCCGTCGATCCGGCGATGACGCTCTCGCCGAAGTCGTTGATCACGCCCTGTATCGTGATGTTGCCGACCGAGATGAAGCTCTGCTGAAGTATGCTCGGGATCGCGACGCGGAGTATCTTTTTTAAGATCGGAAGCGAAAAAAACTCGCCCTTTTCCTGTCTGCCGTCCATAGACTTCAGCCGCTTCGTCAGCGCCGTCAGCGCGAGCACGCAGCTAACGCCCTGACAGATCACCGTAGCCCAAGCCACTCCGGGAACGCCCATGTCAAACACCGTGACGAACAGAATATCGACGAGGATATTCGACGTCGACGACGCGGCGAGAAAGATGAACGGCGTCCTCGAGTCGCCGAGCGCCGAGAATATCCCGGTCGCTATGTTGTAGAAGAACACAAAGGGCATCCCCAGCGTGTAGATCAGTATGTAGGCTTTCGAATCGGGAAAGATGGCGTCCGGTGTATTTATCAGCCTCAGCGCCGCCGGACTGAACAGCAGCCCGAGCAGAGTCAGTACTCCGCAGAGTATTCCAAAGGAGATATACGAGGTCGTCACCGCCGTCTTGAGCCTTTTGCCGTCTCCCGAGCCGAACAGCTGCGACACCACGACCGAACAGCCGATATTGCAGCCGAATGCAAAGGCTGTATAAATAAGCGTTATCTCCGAAGCGTTTCCGACCGCCGCAAGCGAGCTCTCGTTTATGAAATTCCCCGCGACAAGGCTGTCGGCGACGTTGTAAAGCTGCGTGAACAGCACGCTCCCGAGCAGCGGCAGCGTATAAAGCAGCAGACCCCTTGCCGGGTCTCCTTTGGTAAGATCCTTATTCATTAAAATTCATCTCCAGGTAAAGTGCCTTCCGGTCAGTCGGAGGCGAGAGCGGCGCAGATAACCATTTCGGCTCCGGCGTCGGAGATCAGCCGCTCTCCAACCTTCATCGACGCGCCGGTCGTGACCAGATCGTCGATCAGCACGACGTATTTGCCGTCAAGCCCGGCAGCCGCCGAAGCCATGCTCCTCTCGGCGTTGAGCATCCGATCCCTCGCGCCGAGCTTCTTCTGCTCAAGCGCCTCTCCGGTGCGACTGATCAGCCGGCGGCACTCGAATCCGGAAAGCTCCGCGAGCCGTTTTGCGCAGAGCTCCATATGATCGTAGCCGATCTCGATAACCGCTCTGTCGCGGCGTGGGATCCATGTGACGATTACCTCTCCGGGAGCGACCGTCCCGTCGAAAAGCATCGGCGCCGCCTGCAAAAGCAGCTCACGGTACTCTCCGGCGATGAAGTCGACCAGCGTCTTTGTCGCGTGGCGCTTGAGCTTGTGGATCAGCGCTCTGGCGACGTTATCGGGATCGCCTGGACGGTAATCGGAGAGGTAGACGACCTGTCCGAAGCGCTCCCCGGAGCTTTCGCCGCGCTCTTTGGAGCTTTCGTCGTCAATGAAGCCCCTGACCGGAAGTCCGGCCTCGCGGTCACGGCAGGCGTTCTTTTCGAGCTGCCACTTGACAAGGCAGGTCGAGCAGAACGCACATTCTCTGTACGACTCGACCGGCTCGCCGCAGAGAGCGCAGCACTCGGGAAACAGCAGCTTTATGAATCGGTCGAGCACGGATTTCAACTTGATTTTCATTAAATCTCTCATTCGTGGCGCATGAGCCCGGTGTAGCGCATGATCTGGCAGTTATTGTCGACCATGCGGCAGACCACGGCCGGATCGCCGACGAGGATCACCATCTTCTGCGCCCGGGTGACGCCGGTGTAGAGCAGATTCCTCGAGAGCAGCTGCGGCGGGCAGGAGGAGTACATCGGCATGATGACTATCGGATATTCGCTTCCCTGACTTTTGTGGACGGTGATAGCGTAGGCGTGCTCGAGCTCCTCGAGCTTTGCGAAATCGTACTTCACGACCCGGTCGTCAAAGGAGATCACCATCTGCTCGTCCGGGAGGTCGATGGTCTCCACAACGCCGATGTCCCCGTTGAACACGCCCTGACCGTCCTTTCCGTCCCGCTCCCAGACGAGATCGTAGTCGTTTTTGATCTGCATCACCCGGTCTCCCTCGCGGAACACCACGCCGCGGAAGGGCTTTTCCTTCTTTTTAGGAGACGGGGGATTGAGCGCCTCCTTGAGCATATTGTTGAGCGTTTCGGTTCCGGCGGCTCCGCGTCTCGACGGCGAGATCACCTGTATGCTGCCGATTATGTCGGCTCCGTAGCTGCGCGGCAGGCGCTTGGTGCAGAGGTCGACGATAGTATCGGCTACCTCTCTGTCGGTCTTTCGCTGCAGGAAGAAGAAATCCCCGCTCGACGAGTTCAGCACCGGATACTGACCGTCGTTGATCCGGTGCGCGTTTGTGATGATCAGGCTCTCGCCCGCCTGACGGAAGATCTCGGTGAGCTTTACGGTACAGAAGCTCTCCGACGCGATCAGGTCGTTGAGGACGTTCCCCGCTCCCACCGACGGAAGCTGATCCGAGTCGCCGATCAAGATCAGTCTCGCGCCGGGCTTTACCGCCTTGAGCAGCGAGTTCATCAGGTACATATCTATCATCGACGCCTCGTCGACGATTATCACGTCCTCGTCGAGCAGATCGTCCTCGTTCTTTCTGAAGCTGTCGCGCTCTCCGCCGTCGAATTCCATTTCGAGCAGACGGTGTATGGTCTTTGCCTCGCGTCCGGTAGCCTCGGTCATGCGCTTGGCGGCCCGTCCGGTCGGCGCGGCGAGAGCTATCTTCATATCGAGCGACTCGAAGATCCGGATGACCGCGCGGATGACCGTCGTTTTTCCGGTTCCGGGGCCTCCGGTGAGGATCATGACTCCGCTGTTCAGCGCCGACGCGATCGCCGTTCTCTGAAGGTCGGCGTATCTGACCGACTCCTCAAGCTCGATCTGGGTTATGAATCTGCCCACGTCCGGCGCGTCGACTCCGGCGCAGAGACGGTCGAGCAGCTCGAGCTTACGGGCGATCTCGCTCTCGCAGCGGAAGGCGCGGCTCTCGAACACCGCGTCGATGCCCGAGATCCCGGTCCTGACGAGCTTTCCCTCGTCAACGAGCTTTCCTATCGCCTCGGAGGTTCTGTCCTGTCCCACTCCGAGCGCCGCTGCGGACGCCGCCGTCAGCTTTCCGAAGGGCAGGAACGAATGTCCTCCGGTCCGGGAATTTTCGCCGAGCACATATCTGATGCCGCTCATTATCCTGAATTCCGAGTCAGCCTCGATTCCGATAGACCGTGCGAGCTTGTCCGCGCGCTCAAAGCCGATCCCCGAAAACTCCTCGCAGAGCCGGTAGGGATTCGATCTTATCATATCTATCGACGCGCCGCCCCACTTTTTATAGACCATCGCCGACATCGACGCGGTCAGAAACTCGCGGCAGTACATCATCAGCGAGCGGACACCGTGCTGAGCCCGGAAGGCCTCGGATATCTCCGAAGCCTTCTTCTGCGATATTCCCGGGAGCTTTGCGAGCCATTCGGGATGATTCTCGATAACGTCGAAGGCGTCCTCTCCGTACTGAGAGACGAGCCGCTCGGAGGTCTTTGGGCCGATGCCCTTCACCGTTCCGCTTTTGAGATAGCGGAGGATATCGTTCTCGGCGGTCGGGAGCCGGACCTCGTAATACGCGACCTTGAACTGTCTGCCGTAGCTGCGGCTGAAGCTCCACTCGCCCTCGACCGAGAGCTTTTCGCCGACGCTCAGCTCCGGCAGGATCCCAAAGGCGGTCACGATTTCTCCGACGCCCTCCGGAGCCTCGTCGCAGGAGAGATCGAACACCGTATAGCCGTTATCGCTGTTGCTGTAAATTATATTTTCGACCGTTCCGCAGAGCGATATCAGCTCTCCTCTGCCGTCAGCTGTGTCCATCCTGATCCTCCTCGTCCGCGATGAGCCCGAATTCGTTTGAATCGGGTATATCCTTTATTATATCACCTTTTGCGACGAGAATCAACCTCCCGCGGGAAATTTTCCCGTCTCTTTCAAGATATTTTACATATGCCGCAATTTCTTCAAGGTCAGAGCAGCCGTTATCTATGTAAACTGCTGCATTCACCCTTTGCCGTACTCTTTTCGGATACAGCAGCCGGTCGCGGAAAGCCCGAAGCAGCGTCCACAGCCCGTAAGCCGCAAGCATCGCCGCGAGGATCTCAAATATCTCACGCAAAAAATCACCCCCTGATATTTTATGCCGGAACGTATAAATTGTCAATTCCGGGAGAATAATTAAGCTCGTCAAAGCGCGTTTTGTTCGTCCTGATAAATTTTTCGGAAAATCGTTTTTTTCGGGAAAAACCCTTGACATTTCGGACAATGCGTGATATAATTTATCATATCTGGACTAATGCTGTTTGATCATCTCGAACGCTTGGTCACGGATAAACAAATTTTATTATTTTCAAAGGAGGTGCGATATGCCAACCTTTAATCAGCTCGTCAAGCATGGCCGCGAAAAGGCAACCTACAAGTCGAAGGCTCCTGTGCTTCAGCACGGCTTCAACACTCTTACCGACTCCGCGACCGACGCAAGCTCTCC
>CACXED010000375.1 GCA_902766575.1 uncultured Ruminococcus sp.
TAATTTTATATAAATCTCCGCGATCTTATGTTCGCGGTCGAGCTTTGTAGTTACTTTTTCTACCTTGTCAAGAATTGTTCTTGCTGCGTCTGATTGCTTATACTTTGAAAATACCTTATCGAATTTATTCAATTCTCGCACCTTTTATACATGAATATTCTTTTATTTACATTAAATTTATTTCTTCGCACAGCTTTTCTAGAGCAATTTCTTCCGGATATTTCCCGATAATCTCTCCTTTTTTGAAAATTAGTGCTTCACCATTTCCGCCGGTCAAACCAATATCTGCTTCTCGTGCTTCTCCCGGGCCGTTGACAACGCAGCCCATGAGCGCTACTTTTATTTTTTTGCTCGGATGCAGTTTTGGAAGATATTCGTCCTCGAATTTGCTTACAAGACTGATCAGATCTATCTTTGTACGTCCGCAAGTCGGACAGGAAATTATGCTGATTTTATTTTTATCGTCAAGATCAAGAGCTTGAAGAAGTGCTCGACCTTCAATCACTTCTCTAAGAGGATCCGATGTGAGCGAAATCCGTATCGTGTCTCCGATGCCATCAGCGAGAAGTGATCCGATCCCAGCAGCCGATTTCATTATGCCGATGCGCGGTGAACCGGCTTCAGTAACACCAATATGCAGTGGATATGCAACCGTTTTATACAATAACCGATTTGCGTTTATCATAGTCCGCACGTCTGACGACTTGATAGAAATCACTATTTCGTCATAGCCGAGATCTTCCAAAATGTGAACGTGGTTAAGCGCGCTTTCTGCAAGAGCTTCAGCTGTCGGCGCGCCGTATTTTGAAAGGATATCTTTTTCAAGCGAGCCACTGTTGACGCCGATCCTTATCGGAATCCGTCTTTCGCGGCAGGCGGCGACAACTTCCGCAACTCTCCCCTTTGAGCCAATATTTCCAGGATTTATGCGTATTTTGTCGACTCCGGCCTTGCAGCAGGCTATCGCGATTCTGTAATCAAAATGAATATCAGCTACGATCGGTATCGTGATATCCGATCGTTTCAGCTGACAAATTGTTCTTGCAGCATCGATATCCGGAACAGCTAATCGAATTATGTCGCAGCCGTTTTCTTCTAATTTTTTAATCTGTTTATAGCAGCTTTCGTAATCGTGAGTGTCGGTATTGGTCATCGACTGAACAGTGACAGGATGTCCGCCGCCCATCTTGATATTACCGATTTGTACAGTTTTTCTTTTATTATTTTGCATATTTATACAGTTTTATTTGTATATACATTGTATATTCACGAGAGCAATTTCATTATATCATTCAGTGAAACAACCGCCATCAGCAGCAGGAGCAGCAATATTCCAGCGAAATGTACATATCCTTCGAGCTCAGGCTTTATCGGTTTTCTTCTGATAAGTTCCACGATCTGGAACAAAAGTCGCCCGCCGTCAAGCGCAGGAAGCGGAAGCAGATTGAAAATTCCGAGATTCATCGTGATAACAACGACCAGATAAAGGAAGTCAACCACGCTTGTGGAAGCTGCTTCGCTTACAGCCGTCGTTACTCCGATCGGACCAGACATCTGATCGAGTCCATACCTGCCGGTTATCAGGTCGAGAAGCGACTGCCATATCATTTTTACGGTCGAGGTCGATCTGAAAAACGACTGCTTTACAACGTTTCCGAAACTTTTTTCAACCGCCAAAACCACAAAATCAGTCATTCCGAACTCTACTCCATCAGAAATTATCGTCGGAAACTTCACATCGGTCAGCAGCATCGTCTCGCTGTCGCGTTTTATCTTAATATCGACCGGCTCGCTGCCGTTCCGCATGATCTCATAAGCCAGTTCGGACGCGATATGGACCCGCGCGCCGTCAACCTCGAGGATTTCGTCGCCGATTCTTAACCCAGATTGCTCGCTCAAAGCGTTTTCTTCGGTGAATCTGAGCACTGTCGTCCCTCCGATCGCCGGCGACATCACCACGACTACAGCCATCAGAATGATTCCCAGCAGCAGATTCATCACCGCTCCGGCTGCCGTAATAGCCATTCTCTGCCATACCGTCTTTTTATTGAGAGCATCTTCGTCTTCGCTTTCCTCATCCTCGCCAACCATTGCAACATAACCGCCGATCGGGAATAGGCGTAATGAATAAATTATTCCGCTCTTTTTGGATGTTTTAGACAATAATTTCGGGCCCATACCGATCGCGAATTCTTTTATCGCGACGTTAAAGCTCCTCGCGACGAGGAAATGTCCCAATTCATGTATCAATATCAGAAGGGACAACGTAATTATCGTCAGCAGAATGTACCAGATATTTATGATGATCACCGCCTATTTACAATTAGTGCAGACTTTTGCAGATTGCAGCTGCTTCGATCATAGCAATTTTCGCAGCTGAATGGATCTCCTCCAATGTCGGATTATGAATATTTATACATTTTTCAAGCGTTTTTTCAACCACAAACGGTATTTCTCCAAAGCTGATGAAACCGTCCAGATACTGTGAAACCGCCACTTCATCGGCAGAATTCAGCGCTGCCGGCAGCGTTCCTCCCTGCTTAACACATTCGATCGCGAGTCTCAACAGCGGAAAATTTTCGTAATCCGGCTCAAAAAAAGTCAGCTTTCCGAGCTTCGTCAGATCAAGTCGCTCCATCAGCCCCGGCATTCGCTCGGGAAATGTCATCGCGTACTGCGCGCAAAGACGCATATCCGGCAGGCTGAGCTGCGCTATGACCGCGTTATCAGTGTATTCGACCATCGAATGAATTATGCTCTCGCGATGCACAATGACGCGCACCTGCTCGGGTCTGACGCCGAAAAGATGCACCGCTTCGATCACCTCAAAGCCCTTGTTCATCAGCGTCGCCGAGTCGATCGTGATCTTCGCGCCCATGTTCCATGTCGGATGTGCGAGCGCCTGTTCTGGAGTAATCGACTCCATTTCGCTTCTCGTTTTTCCGAAGAACGGGCCTCCGGAGGCGGTCAGCAGAATTGACTTCAGAGCAGCTCTTTCCTGCCCTTGCAGGCACTGAAAAATCGCCGAGTGCTCGCTGTCGACCGGAATGATCTTAGCATTTTTCGACTTTGCCAGAGACATGACGAGTTCACCCGCCATCACGATTGATTCCTTATTTGCAAGCGCGAGAGTCTTACCGGCATTGAGCGCGGCGATCGTCGGATCAAGTCCGGCGCTCTGTCCGATTGAATTGAAAATCACGTCGGCGTCCTCGATAGCCGCCGCTTCGAGCAGCGAGCTCTTACCGGAATAAACTTTTATCCCGGTGTCTGCGAGCTTAGTCTTCAATTCTTCCGCTGCTTTTTCATCGGACATGACGCAGAATTGCGGACGCAGAAGTCTCGCCTGCGTCTCCATTATGCCGACGCTTCTCGAACCTGCGAGCGCGAGTACCTCTGCTCCGAGATCCGCGGCGACCTCGACCGTCTGCCGTCCGACCGAGCCGGTCGAGCCGAGGATAACTATCTTTTTTTCGATTCTTTTAGTTTGCATAATTATACATTTTCATCAGCTGAAAATCGCGAAAATCTCGGGGAACGCGCAGATCATCAGCAGAAACGGCGCGATCGCGATGATGCTGTCGAACCGATCCATAACTCCTCCGTGACCGGGAAAGAGCTTTCCGTAGTCCTTGATGCCGTAGTGGCGCTTGATCAGCGACGCTATCAGATCGCCGAACTGCGATATCACCGACACGATGAGTCCGGCGATGATCGTCTCTATGACGTTCGCCGTCGAAGCCGTCAGCTTTCCGGCGGCAAGACCGAATACGACAAAGGCGAGCGCGCAGAAAACGCTTCCTCCGACCGCGCCCTCGATCGTCTTTTTCGGGCTGACGTCAGGGATCAGCTTGTGCTTTCCGAACGCACGTCCGACAAAATAAGCCGCGCCGTCGGTCACCCACGCGCCGATGAATACAAGCAGGATCATCAGATTTCCATGCGGCAGGTCGCGCAGCAGAACTATGCTGGTGAATCCGATCGTGATGTATAATGTGGTCAGAAACACGAGAGAGGAGTCGAGCACGCTGAGCTTTCCCTTAGAAACAACCGAGTCGCACAGCAAATAGTACATATAGACAAACATTACGACTCCGATTATAGCCAAAGTGTACGAAATTGTCCCGACATATTCAGTAACATATCGTGCGGAAAAAGGCAGCGCCGCCGACGCGAGCAGCGACGGTATCAGCACATCGAGCCTTTTTCTCAGCCCGATGCAGCCGAGCATCTCCCATACGCCTATCGCCGCAAACAATGCCAGCGCGATCGGCAGAACTATTGTATCCGAAAAAAGCAGCACCGGTATAAGTACCGCAAATCCGACTGCTGCGGTGATCAATCGTTGTTTCATATTCTTTCACGTTTCCGGCAAATCAGCCGGACTTCCTTTTTCACAATAGGTTCAGACTCCTCCGAACCTTCGCTGACGATTATAGTAATTCTCCGCTGCCAGATCAATGTCACGCTCGGTCAGATCCGGCCAGAGCACGTCTGTGAAATACAGCTCCGAATAAACCGACTGCCACGTCAGGAAATTCGAGAGCCGCATCTCTCCGCCGGTGCGCACGATCAGATCGGGATCCGGCTGTCCGGCTGTATAGAGCGCCGACGAGATCATATCCTCGTTTAGCTCTTTCTCGCCCGAGCTGACGAGCCGATTCACGGCGTTGACAAGTTCTGCGCGCCCTCCGTAGTTGACGGCGATGTTGAGCGCATATTTATTCGCCGCGGATTTTTCCTCAAGCTCGAGCATCTCTCTCCGGAGCGAATCGCTCAACGGAGATTTGTCGCCGAGAAATCTGATCCTGACGTTGTCCTTGGCCATCTCCGCCATGCCGAGCTTGATATACGAGTCGAGTATCCTCATGATCGAGTCGACCTCCTGCTTCGGACGCTTCCAGTTCTCGGTCGAAAAGGCATAGACCGTCACAGTCCCGATATTCTGCCTAAAGCAGTATTCCGCGATCTTTCTGAAGGTACCGGCGCCGATCGTGTGGCCGTATTCGCGCGGCATACCGCGTTTTTTTGCCCAGCGGCCGTTGCCGTCCATGATGAAGGCGATGTGGCTGAGCGGCTTTACTCCGTCTCCGGTGGGATGATTTATCATATCGTTTCCTTACCGCATAATAAATAATTATGCGCAAATTAGACATATTGCCGGATCCCCGAGGGAATCCGGCTTTTTTGACACAAGATCCGGCTTCAGATCTCCATAAGTTCCTTGGACTTGCGAGCGGTGATCTCGTCGATGCTCTTGACATACTTGTCGGTGAGATCCTGAACCGCCTTGTCGGAGGCTTTGAGCTCGTCCTCGGTCATTTCGGTGTCCTTCTTCATCTTCTTCGCGGCGCCGTTAGCCTCGCGGCGGATGTTGCGGATAGCGACCTTAGCCTCGTCGCCCA
>CACXED010000376.1 GCA_902766575.1 uncultured Ruminococcus sp.
ACTGGGTGCAGTTCCAGGCACCGATGTATTCCTGCGGTATAAAATCGGTTGACGTTACAAAAGACGGCGGACTTGAGGTATCCCCGACCTTTACCGGTGAAAAGGCTGCCGATCTGCTCGTCAAGCTCTGCGGCTTCGTACATGATACAAACGACGCTACTAAGATTGCTCAGGTTGACGATTCCAAGATATTCATCGAGGGACGCGTTCTGTTCTATGCGTTCCCGCTCGGACTTATTTCGACCGGCGATATGCGTTCTGTAAAATTCAGCTACGGCTTCATTCCGTGGCCTAAATATGACGAAAGTCAGGAAAACTATATCGTCAGCAGCTCGAACGCATTCTCTTTGTGGGCAGTTCCGATCGACGCAAAGGATTCCGATATATCCGGCGCGGTTCTGGAGGCTATGGCTTCCGGCGGCTATCGTCTGATCTCGCCCGCGTTGTTCGAGACAGCCTACAAGGTCAAGTACAACAGCATGGATTCCGAGCGCCAGAGTCAGGTGTTCGATATACTCAAGAGCAGCGTTATCTATGACGTCGGAAAGGTATATGGAAATCTTGAAAACAATATGTTTTATAATTACTGCGATATGATATTCAACAACAATACCAACTGGAAGTCAAACGTCGATTCTAAAAAAGACGCGATGCAGGCGTCGCTCGATAAAATGGTGGAGACCTTCAGGGAAAACGCTGCCGGCTGATCGGTTACGCGCATTTCCCGGAAAATAGAACGACCTAACAATGATAGCCTGACAGCAGAATATAGAAACCTACCGCAGATTGTCTGCTTTGCAGACAGTCTGCGGTAGGTATTTTCGGCTCTGCGCACTTATTTCCGCAATACATATTTCGCCGGCGTGACGCCGACCTCGCGGTGAAAATCGGCTATGGAATGCGAATAGTCCCGGAAGCCGGAGCCGTATCACCGGTCGAGCCGCCCCGGAGAAGCCGCTTGGCGCGTTCGATTCGCCGCATGAAGTTTAGCATCGACGATTTGTTTATAACTTTTCTGTAAATATTCCATCTAATACATTGACAATGCAATGCAAAAAGCATATAATATAAGTGCAGCAGCAATGAAAGGAGTTATCAATCATGGCTAACACTACTAATTTCAGTGTCCGCATGGACAGCGATATCAAAAAACAGTGCGAGGCGTTGTATGGTGAATTGGGCATTAACCTTACAACCGCTATCAATGTGTTTCTTCGCCAGTCTCTCCGCGCCGGCGGTTTCCCTTTTGATGTTCGCATCGAGCAGCCGAACAAGGAAACAATTGCGGCTATGCTGGAAGCAGAACGCATTGCCGGTGATCCGTCTGTCAAACGCTACTCTGATGTAGAAGAAGCATTAAAGGCGTTGAAAGAATGAACAAACATTTAGACATCATCTGGACAAATCAATTCAAAAAAGATTATTAGTCGGCAATGAAACGCCATTTGGATATTGACCTTCTTGACGACGTCATCCGCAAGCTGGCAAGCAGTGAACAGCTTCCCGAAAAGAACAGAGATCATGCACTGACCGGAAATTGGGTCGGATATCGTGAATGTCATATTCAGCCGGGTTGGCTGCTGATTTATCGGATTGAGAATGATTGGCTTGTATTGACATTAACCAGAACAGGAACACATAGTGACCTGTTTGGAAAGTAGGAGTAAGGCACTCGGTTTTGCCGGGTGCCTTTTCTTTTATCGCTGGAAGCAAAAAGGCACTCGACATTTTCAGATAGAAAACGGCAAGTGCCTGTTAGAGTTCCATATTCTGTTTTTTCTGCTTCGGAGTTTTCTGCTCCTGACAGGCTCTGTAAAGAATTTTCTGTAAACCCCCGTCCCCCATAGAAAATAGTGCATATTTTTAGATCGTTCGAGCCCGAGGCAGGTAACGAAGCCACCGCCGAAGGCGGCGCGCAGCGTCCTTGACAGGTTGGCATAAAAATGCTACAATGTCTGTTCACGAGGGCGCTCGGAACGTGCATATTTTTGAGTCGCTGTCGCCCTCGGCAGATATAGTATAGCATTTTTATGGCGTTCTGTCAAGGATGGCGGACCGCTCAGCTGAATCTGCCCGGGTACATGACTGACAGTTCGGCATAGACCCGTCCCCAGTCACGAAGTGTATTTGTCCATTTCCTGGTGATTTCGTCGGTTGCCAGATACATGGCTTTCATCAAGGCATTGTTGTCCGGGAATATGCTCCGCGAACGATTGAGCCTCCGATACCCGCTGTTCAGACTCTCAATAGCGTTTGTCGTGTAGATAACACGCCGTACGGTCTCTGAAAACTTGAACATCGGGCTGATTGCTGCCCAATTGTCCATCCAGCGATCCATTGCCTTGGGATATTTAGGATTCCACTTCTCCGCAACAGCCTGCATATTCTTAAAGCCCTGCTCCTCATTCGGCGCATGATAAATAGTCTTCAGATCCGCTGCAAAAGCTTTTTTGTCCTTATCAGCTACATATTTAAGCGTATTCCGCACCATATGTACAATGCATCTCTGGTATTCGGTCATAGGAAATGCTGCCGATATAGCGTCTCCAATACCGGTAAGACCGTCCGCGCAGAGCACAAAAATGTCTCTTACACCGCGATTTTTCAGCTCATTCAGCACGCTGAGCCAGAATTTTACACTTTCATTCTCTCCGATTGTGATGGACAGAACTTCCTTGTGTCCCTCCTCACTGATACCGAGAACCACATAAACAGCCTGCTTTCGTATAATGCCATTGTCCCTGACATTGAACACGATAGCGTCAATGTATACGATCGGGTATACAGCGCTTAAAGGCCGCTTTTGCCAGGCTTCGATATCCGGCAGTATCTTGTTGGTGGTTGAGGTTACGAGCGCCTCGCTGACTTCAAAACCGTAGATATCCTTGATTTGATCGGATATTTGCCTTGTTGTCATGCCGCGTGCGTACATTTTGATGATCTTTTCGTCAATTTCCGAGATGTCACGGCTGTACTTAGGCACGATCTGAGGCTCGTAATCGCTATTGCGGTCCTGAGGTACTTGTATTTCAACAGGACCATAGTTGGAGCGAAGCGTCTTCAGCTTGTACCCATTGCGCGAATCTCTGTACGCTGGATCCTCTGCTTGCCGTTCCGCTTTCTGAGTTTCCATTTCGCTTTCCATCATTCCCTGGATCGTTTCGCCAAGCAGATCGCGCAGGGCTTCCTGAATGTCCGCTGCGGATTTGATGTCGTACTCATCAATCAGTCTGGCTATGATCTCTCTCTTTCCGTCTGTCATCGATGGCGTTTTTCTTGGTCTCCCCATTTTTTTGCTTCTCCTGTGTTTTTTATTCTATTATACCACAGAGTGCAGGTTTTTTACAGAAAATTTTTAATAAGCTTGTCACAGAATTTGCTGTAGCCGAAGGAAAACGTTCCGGTATCGGTGCACCGCTGCCTGTATTCCTTCCAAAGCCGTTTCAGCGTGACGCCGGGGCGTTTCAATTCGTTGTGGACATACGCATAATCGACGGCAGTGTAAGTTGTTTCCACCGGAAACTTGTCCGGGAAAAACATGCTGTAGACCTCGCTGTTTGACAGTGACTCCACATCAGCATAGGTGAGCTGCTTTTCCTCCGCGATGCGGAACACCTCGCTCACCGAACTGCGGGACATGTGGCGGGATTTGCAGATTGCACGCTGCGACATCCCGGTACTCCTGAGCAGGAGTATGAGTTTGACTTGAATTTTTTTGGCCATAATCGGGCCTCCTTTGTTGTATTTGAAGCGTAGCTTCACTTATATTATACAACAAAGCGGTATCCTTGTGTGGATTCTTATGGATTTTTCGCGGATTCCCTAACTGGTACGCTTCCGCGGACTACCGGTATCCTACTGTGGATCGGTGGTATCTTTCGCGGGGAATAATCAGTTGACAATATGCTGAGCATAACCAGTGACGGACGAAAGCTCGGACTTGACCAGAGAATAATAAATCCCGATCTTCTGGATGACCCGGAGAGTAAGGTCAATCTCTGCGTTGAGAACATCTACAATATTTGGAATGATGGCAAGGCTGACAAGCTGACACAGCTCGTGTTTTCTGATCTTTCGACGCCGAAGGAGGGAACTTTCAGCGTTTACACTGACATTCGGGATAAACTGATAATCCGTGGAGTGCCTGAATCCGAAATCGCTTTCATCCATGACGCTGATACAGAAGTGAAAAAGAAGGAGCTTTTCGCTAAAGTGAGGAGTGGTAATGTGCGTGTTCTGAT
>CACXED010000377.1 GCA_902766575.1 uncultured Ruminococcus sp.
AACCGTGAGCTTGTCGCCGTCGATCGACTTGATCTCATACGCCTTTGAGTGAATATTCAGCGCATCGTCGCCGAGTCCGTCGAAATCACAGTCCTTCATGTGCAGATATCCCGAAAGTCCGAGGATATGTATGCCGTCGGCATTGGCAGCGTAGAGCGCACTGCTGCTCCCGGGAGTGCGGATGTTGAAGTCCTCAAACGTGAAATCGGACGAGCGAGGGTTCACGACCGCTCCCATGCTGGCGCAGCGCTCGATTTCGATGTGCGAGAGCGTGACGCGGTTGCAGGAGGTGAACGAGAACACCCGGTTGCCGTATATTATATACCTGAAAAGAATATCGTGCCCGACCTTAAGCTGCGAAAGGTCGCGCCACGAGTCTACGGTCACCCGAATAGTCTGTTCACCGATCAGCTCGTAGCTTGTGCCGACATACTTTGTGACGCGCTTGCCGTCGGCGTCGGTCGCGTCTACCGTTTTGACCGTCTCATAGGTCTCGATCACATAATCGGGCATACCCTCCGGGTCGAAGGTATCGGTTCCGTAGAAATGCTCCATTCCGGTGATCGGGAATTCGTCGTTGATCCTGACGTCATAGGTATGCGCCGCAGGGTCGACCGCGATGACCTTTCCGGAGCAGTTAACCGGATTGTCGGTCGTGAAATTGAAGCCGGTAAAGACCAGATCGTCACATTCGACGAAATTGAACGCGTCGTTGTTCTCGGACGGCTCGCCCGCCGGTGCGAAATGAGTGACGATCACCGCGCCGTCGCCCGAGATCGTCAGCCCCCGCTTTTTCCTGACGTTGACTACCCTTGAAAGGTAGTAGCGACCCGCGGGAAATTTCACCTCGCAGCCGTCAGGCAGCCGGTCGATCAGCCGCTGGAGCTTTGCTGAAATGCACTCGTCCGAGCCGGGAATAATGCCGTATTCGGTCACATAAACAGTTTTCATATCAGAACCTCCGAACAGATTTTTAGAAAAGAAAAGGCAAGCCGCGCCGCCGAGAATGACCAGAGCGGCTGCAAGAGTCAGAATGATCTTTTTGGTTCTCAATCCGATTCACCTCGCAGAACAATTATATCATATATTCTAAGATATTGCAAGCTCCGCGAAAAATTTTCAGTTTCCGAGCGCGTCCGCAAGCCTTGCGAAATCCTCAAGCGAGAGCCGCGAGCGTCCGGCGAGGATAGGCGTCAGCGCCCGGAAGTGAAATATTTACGGTATTCCTCTCTGACGCTCAGCCTCGCCGCGAGACTTTTGGGAAGATTTCTGCACCAGTATTCTATCGTGAAGTTCGTGTACTCCGGAGGGTCCGATACGGCATAGCCGCCGATAAATCCGGCTGAGTAGACAATTTTTTCCGAGCGAAGGCGGCTGTAGGTCACGTAATATCCAACCGCATCGGAAAAATACCGGTCAGCGTCGCTGCTTCTGCCGTTATTTTCGGATAGAATAGCGCACATCATACAGACATCCGAAAGATCCGAATTTTCGACCCCATAATTTCCATCGTCGAGCAGAGCTTTATATAGCGACATGAACGCTTCGAGCAGCTTCACCGGATAATTTCCGAGCTTCCTTTCGCAGAAGCCAAGCGCCTCAAAGAGAGTCAGCTTGAGCATACGCATTAGTCCCAAAGTCGTACCGGCGGCAACAATCTTCTTATCATATCCCGATGTTCCATAGACGAGCAGAAACTCGCGGCTTCCGCCGAGCGGACTTTGCTTCATCGCAAGCTCAATCGCGCGGCTGCTGTCTCCGACCGCGGCATAGAGAGACATCAGACATAAAACGAGCTGTGCGCGCTCATCGGGAGAGATATCCATCCCGCAGCACCGCTCCATTGTTCTGATCGCCTCGAGTACATATGCGTTTTCGCGGTTTTTATCGGTGTCATAGAGCTTCTTAAGCCCATCCTTTTTGACCGCGACCGAGTTTTTCTCGGCGATGACAGCCATCAGCCGCTGTGAAAGGGCGAGAAGTATCCTCGGCTCGGACGGAAACTCGTCAGATGCGCGCCTTAGCCTGTCAAGAGCGGCTTCGCCGTCAACAATCGCTTCAACTTCACGAAGCTGAGCCGTGATCCGCTCCTCTCGCTCACCGCCGCAGTCGAACAGCTCATCAACCGAGACATGAAAGAAGTTAGCTGTCGGTGGAATAAGCTCGATGTCAGGATAGCCGTCGCCGCACTCCCAGCGGCTGACCGCCTGCGCGCTGACTCCAAGCGCCGACGCCAGCTCCTCCTGAGTTCTTCCGTCCCGTCTACGAAGCTCCCTCAGCTTTTCTCCGATCCTGAGTTTCATTTCAGTTACCTCCAAAATATAATTTACAATACATATTATATCAGGAGCCCGAAGCAAAGTCAATTATCAATTCATTGTTGTAAAATCAAGTATTCATTGACTCAGCGCGTCCGCAAGCCTTGCGAAATCCTCAAGCGAGAGCCGTTCTCCGCGGATATCAGCGGGAAGCCCGGCGGCTTCGAGCGCTCCGGGGATAAGCTCCTTGGGAAATTCGGTGCGCAGAGAGTTCGCGAGGGTCTTGCGTCTCTGGGCGAACGCGCCGCGTATGACGCGAAAGAGCGTCTGCTCGTCCCGCACGCTCACCGGCGGAGTCTTGTAGAGATTTATGCGTATCACTGTCGAGTCGACCTTGGGCGCAGGGACAAAGCAGCCCGCCGGAACGTTGAACAGCCGCTCGACGCTTCCGTAATAGGCGAGCGACGCCGTCACCGAGCCGTAATCCGCGTCCCCGGCGTGAGCCGCGAGCCGCGCCGCAACCTCCTTCTGGATCATGACCGTTATGCTCTCAAAGGGCAGACGGGACTCGACGAGCGCCATCAGGATCGGCGTCGTGATATAATAGGGGAGATTCGCGGCGACGGCGACCGAATAGCCCTCGGACAGAAATTCGCTCTCGATCAGCGCGGCAAGGTCGGTTTTCAGAATGTCCTGATTTATTACCCTGGTATTCGGGCAGTCGGCGAGCGTCTCGTCGAGGATCGGGATCAGCGCACTGTCGACCTCGACTGCGACGACCTTGTCGGCTCTCGACGAAAGCTCCCGCGTCAGCGTTCCGATGCCCGGGCCGATCTCGAGTATCCCGCGCTTCCCGGGAGCCGCGCACGAGTTCAGCGTTTCTACCGCCGCTTCGGCGATATTGACCGGCACCTGCGGAGAGATCAGAAAGTTCTGCCCGAACTTTTTCTGAAACGAGACTCCGTGCCTGCTCATTATTTCGCGAATTGTTGATAAATCCGTAAGTTTCATTGAAAAATCCTCTTGACAAATCAAATTAAATGTGATATAATATTACTGTTCGATAAATTATACCATATCCCGAACGAAAATTCAACAGTTATTTTTTAATTTGCTGGTGTAGCACAGTGGCAGTGCAGCTGATTCGTAATCAGCAGGTCGTGAGTTCAATCCTCACCACCAGCTCCAAAAACCGTCTGTCTTTCGGCAGACGGTTTTTTGTTCCGCAGCTGACTCGCTTTTACCAAAAATCCTTTCCGAAGTAAATTTATAAATTCACTCATTTTTGTGCAGATATTTTAGAAATAATGTGGTTTATACATAACATTATTGACAAAGTGCAAAATTTTTGTTATAATATATCAAAATTATTAGTTGAAGAAAGCGAGTGTTATCAATGAAACGATCCCAAGCAAAAGCAATCACCCTACTTCTCATCGCATCGATGCTTGCGTCGGCAGTCTCCTGTCAGGGCAAAACGGACAGCGGCGCCGATACCGGCGAAACCTCAGCTCCCGAATCTCTTACTCAATCCGAAACTCTCAACGAACGCGATGCGGCTGTCGACAGCGTGCCTGATAATCTCGACTTTGAAGGCGGAGTGGTTCGGATCCTCTACCATGACGATGAACGATACGCACGCGATATTATCTCCGACGGCGAAAACGGAGAGGTTATCAACGACGCGGTCTACGCCCGCAACACCGCCGTTGAGGAGCGTCTGAACGTCAAGCTCGAGCCTATCGCGGCTCCGACCGCAAACCCGTCCAGCTTCAGCGTCGTAAACGCGCTGAGAACGTCGGTCGCTTCGGCAAGCGACGATTACGACATTATCTGCTCCCACGCGATACGCACCGCAGGAGTGGTTCCGGAGGGAATGTTCCTCGATCTTTATGACGTTAAGTACCTCGATTTCGACAAGCCCTGGTGGAATCAGAACGCGATAGACCAGCTCTCGATAAACGACAAGATGTACATAACCATCGGCGACTACTCGACGCTGACTCTCGCCGCGACCTACTGTATGTTCTTCAACAAGGAGCTCGCCGCGTCCTACAGTCTGCCCGCTGAACAGCTTTATCAGACCGTGCTCGACGGCAAGTGGACCTACGACGAGATGTACAGGGTCGTGCAGGAGCTCGCCAGCGATCTCGACGGAAACACCGAAATGACCGACACCGACCAGTACGGTCTCTACACCACCGTCGCAAGCCCCTCCGTGGCATACAACTGGGCGTTCGGCAATATCCTGACGAAAAAGGGCTCGGACGGCTATCCCGAGATGAATATAAACAAGGAGCTTATGACCGAAATCGTCGAAAAGGTCTACAATCTCTGCTACGTGAACGAGGGTACGTTCATCGGCAAGCCAGGCGTGGACGACCACACTATGTTCGAGGAAAAGCGCGTCCTGTTCTACAACGGCACCTTCAACGACGCGTTCACGCTCCGCGACCTCAAGTTCTCCTACGGCATAATTCCCTATCCCAAGCTGAACGAGACGCAGGAGTCCTACAAAACGATGGCTGACGGCTTCCACACCGTTATCGGAATCCCCGTGACCTGTACTGAGACCGATAAGGTCGGCGCCGCGCTCGAGCTGCTCAACTTCTACAGCTACAAGCACGTCGTTCCCGCTTACTACGAGACGGCGCTCAAGGTCAAGTACACCAGCGACGACGAGAGCATGAAAATCATGGATATGATCCTCGAGGGTCGCGTGTTCGACTTCGGCTACTTCTACGACAACTGG
>CACXED010000378.1 GCA_902766575.1 uncultured Ruminococcus sp.
CGACGGATTTATCGTCACGATCAAAAAGTAATAAAAACGCAGACGGAGCGATCCGTCTGCGTTTTCTCATTCAATTGTAAATTCCGCGGTCATACCGTAGACTACAAGCCGGTAGCTTCCGGCAGGCAGCTTTCCCCAGTTCCACAGAGAATAGCTCATGTCCATGCTGCCGCCGTCGTCAAGAACGAGACCGATATTCTCGACAAACAGCGGTCGGTCGGGCAGAGTCGGCGCGTAGTACCACTCGCCGTCCAACTTGACCTCAAGGCGATAATATTTTCCAAAGAAAAATTCCTCGCCGCTGTTGTTGCGGATAACGGCAGAGATCGTATAGCTGTCGTCCTTTGGCGTAATCTCGGTGATTTCGAGCGAAACGCCGTCGA
The DNA here is from genome assembly GCA_902766575.1 of uncultured Ruminococcus sp. Classification (GTDB taxonomy): domain Bacteria; phylum Bacillota; class Clostridia; order Oscillospirales; family CAG-272; genus Flemingiibacterium. Next base: position 384 of record CACXED010000378.1, read on the forward strand.
CCGGAGAATAGGTTCGCAGATATGAGATTTTCTCCGGCTTTATCATATTTTCGACATACCATTTGCCGTCGCGCTCGCAGAGCAGACGCTGACAGGAGCTGGTGGGAAAATCGTATTGTTCCTTTTCCGACCAATTATAGCCGTCAATCAGCTTGTCGAACTCGAAATCGAAACTGTAAGCGCTGCCGTCCGAGGTCAGCAGCACTCCACCGTTCCAGACGACGTTGAACCAAGTCCTGTCTTTCGAGCCGGTTTCGAGACTGTAAACCGGATATTCCAGCTCGTCGGGCGTCCATTCAATCGGCTTCGCGCTGACCGAGCTGAGCTTGTCGAGTATCTCGCGCTCGGCGGAATCGTAGGAGAGCTGATATTGCCGCGTCCCCGACTTATCGCTGACAGTGAGTAACATTACCGCGTTCTCAGGGGCAGCGTTCTTGAACAGCTCGTTCGAGCCGCAGGCGGACAGTAGTATCAGCAGCGCGAAAAGTGGCAAAAGACAGAATAATCGTTTCATTTTTTACCTCCGGAATGTCGTAGTACCTATTTTGACGCAAAAACTCACGATTTGTTCCGCATCATGCAAAAAAATTCCGGACGGGAAGTCCGTCCGGAGCTGTGATTATTTGTGTCCTAAAATCTCCTGCCTGAACGGCGACGAGCGGGCTTCGAGCTCGGGCGCGCGGCGTTCGAGAGCTGCGAGGGAGATTTCGATATCCTCGCGGGCCTCGGCAGCGCTTCCCGCGCCGACGGTTATCATGTCGCAGTCGCGCAGAACCGCCCAGTTGAAGTTCAGTCCGACGAACGGCGTAGTGCGTCCCGCAGCCATCGGCTTGATAGTCATGACCGGATGCTTCGCGTTCCGGATTATCCGCGCGACCGACTCGACCTCGACCTGCATCAGAAAGCCCATGCAGTTGAAAATCTGTATGTAGGTCTCCACGTCGTAGCCGTTCGCGTCCGAATAGGTGACGAGCTCGGGCATATGCGCCGACAGTCCGGGCAGCAGTCCCTCGTCGCGTATCATCGAAAGATAGTCCGGGAGTCTCGGTATCGCCTTGAGATTCTTGTTCACGAGCTGCTCTGCGGAGACGTGATGTATCAGGCAGAAGGTCGAGCCGATCTCGCGGCTGCGTTTGATCTGAGCGGCGGCTTCGGCCCTTGCGGCAGGCGTGTCGTCGACGTTGATCGCCGGAGTGTCGATGATTATCAGCTTCTGACCCGATTTCTGCTCGGCGTACTTTATCGCGTCGAGACAGAGGGGATGCGTACTGACCGGAGCCATTACCGCGTCGATCCCATGCTCGAGATAAGCCTCGAAAACCGGATAAAAATCCTCGGGCTTCTGATATCTTTCGCGTATCGAGCGGTCGGCAGCCGCTCCGGTGTGGCTCCAGCCGAGAAGCCAGTTCGTGCCGATCAGCATCCTCGGCAGCGAAATTCCCGCGACCTCGGTTCTCGGAAACTGTTTCATATCATATACCCCCAAAAATTTATTCAGTGCAGCTCTACGACCGCGTAGCCGAACGGAGCGAGCGCGGCGGTCAGCCTGCCCTCCGTTCCCGCAAGCGAGAGCGTAGCTTTATTGATGAGCCAAGGCTCAAGCTCGAGCCCTCCGGCGTCCACCGACACGCGGACATTCTCGGCTGAGAGGTTAACGACGACAGCGAGACGGTTTTCTCCCTCGCCGCGGACAAACGCCAGAACTTTCTCGCTGTCGGCGTCGACAAATTCGAGCTTTTCGGAGAGACCGACCTCGGGCAGACCATGACGGAGCGCCGACAGCTTCTGCAGGAGCCTTAGTCTGCGCTCGCCGGCTTCAGTCGTCAGATTCTGCCAGTCGATCGTCAGGTTAGCCGAGTGGAAACGGTTGCCCCAGATCGAGTGGCGGTTAGTGTCGGCGATCTCGGTGCCGCAGTAAACGAGCGGTACGTTCGGCAGCAGATAATTCACGACAAAGCAGGCATCCATCGCCTCAGAGCCGATGCGCGATTCGAGGCGGTTATTGTAGTCGTCGTTGACCGAGTCGTGATTCTCCAAAAACAGTATTGACTGGAAGCTGCTCTGGAGATTGTTCCGGCTGAACGAGAGCAGGGAATCGCGGACAGTCGAAGCAGGCTTTCCGCCCTCGATAACTCCGATGTGCGACGAGCGCAGATTCCAGCAGTAATTGAGGTCGAAAACGTCGATGTAATCGGGCTTTCCACCCTCGTTGAGCATCATCAGATCAGGGTTGATCGCGTCGATGCGCTCTCTTGCCTCAGCCCAGAAATCGAGCGGGACAGCGTCTCCGACGTCGCAGCGATAGCCGTCGACCTTGTAGTCGCGGACGAACAGCTCCATGTTCCCGATGAGATATTCGCGGAGCTCCTTTGATTGATAGTTGAGCTTTGGGTAATGCCACTGACCCATGTCGGGCTTGCCGTCGGCGCCGCGGACGATGAAATCGGGGTGATCCTTGATGAACACCGCGTTCGGTCCGCAGTGGAAATAGACGAGATCGAGTATCACGCGCAGTCCGACCTCGTGAGCGGCGACGACGAAATTTTTCAGATCCTCGCCTGTGCCGTATTCAGGATCGACATTGTAGTAGTCGCTGATGCGGTAAGGGTTGAGCGGATTTTCGAGCTTTGACGCCTTGGTGCGGTCAGACCAGAATTCGCGGTTCTCGTCGTCGTCCTGAACAAAGCAGGGGCAGAGATAGACGACGTCGGCGAATTTTTTGATATGCGGCAGCAGCTTTGCTGCGGCGTTCAGAGTTCCCTCGTTGGTAAAGGCGCGGAGATTGATCTGATAAATTATGCCGCGCTCGAGATATTTTTGCGGTTTTCTCATATTGAGTCTCCTTTGCGTTAAGTGGTTTATTCAATTATAACACAACGCTTTTGAAAAATCAACATAAATATTCGGATTTTTTACAAATATATTTGGTGAAACGCTGATCAAGCCTTTTTCGAGCGGGACTCAGATTATTCGGCTTATCCTTATGGATAAGCTGAATAAATCGGGTTTTCGCAAAAAAAGGCTTGAATCTATGGGCTTTTTTCTGCGAAAACAACCTTAAATCAGCGTTTCCTTATATCTCAGCGAGCGCCGCGAGCTTATCCGGGGAGGTCATGCCTTTCTGCCGCAGGAATCTCACTGCACATTCGTCAAAGCGCGAGTGCTCGATGACGCGGAAGATCTGCGCGACTATATCGACAAAATCGGTCTCGCTGACAGCCGGGATCTCGGTCCGGCTGTCGAGCCGCGCCGCTGCGATCAGCCTTGTGCAGGCGACAGCCATGCAGAGCGCCATCGCTTCCTCGCAGAGGTGATTTTCCGCCGATCTGAAAGCGTTCGGAAAGGATTTGTAGAACAGATGGTTGACAAACAGCTTCTCCAGCTTGACGTCCAGCCCTGCCACATATTTCCCGAGCGCCTCCGAGCCGCTGTGCGAGCCGTAATACTCCCGTACCTCCGGCATGAGGATCCGGAGATTTTCGCTCGTGCGCTCGAGATCGGAAAGAAATTCCAGAACGATCGGAACTCCGGGCTCCGCGTCCGAGCCTTTCAAAGCGCTCTGACCGTCGAGCTCGAACAGTCGGCAGACGAGCCGCCTGACCCGCTCCGAAAAACGCCGCGAACGGTCTCCGAGCAGCGCGAAGGCTTCAAGTCGTATTGAGATGTAGCGGTCGGCAGGGAAGTCGGACTCCGGCGGCTCGGGCAGCTTGAAGGTCAGCTCGACCGGAACATATTCTACCGGCTTTGAGTCGGAGAAAAGCAGCTCGAGCGTCAGCTCGCAGCTTGCGGAGGTGCAGCATTCTGGGAAGGGAGACAGTCTCGGCGCGCGGGGATAGTACCGGCAGACCGCGGGGATAGCATCCTCGCCGCATTCGCGCTGAAGCATACAGTAGCCGTC